>CAYUBX010000280.1:0-5146 GCA_964443165.1 uncultured Acidimicrobiales bacterium | reverse complement strand
CCATCTGCAGACCCAGGTAGGCGCGAGGCCCGCTGGCCCACTTGTCGCGGAGCGGCCGGCCGTGGCGGCCCCGGATGTCGATCTGTTCGAGAGCACCCGTCATCGCGTCGAACCCGGTCGCCAAGACGAGGACGTCCACCTCGATCTCGCCCGCCGAAGTACGAACGCCGGCCGGGGTGATCGTCTCGAGCGGGTGGTCCTGCAGGCTGACGACGTCGACGCTCGGCAGGTTGAACGTCTCGTAGTAGTCGGTGTCGAGAACCTGACGCTTGCAGCCGATCGGATAGCCCCGCGGCATCAGGGTCTCGGCGGTGTCGGCGTCGGTGATGACGACGGCGATGTGCTCGCGGTACAGCTCCGCCGCGAGTTCGTTCGCGTCGAGGTCCCTGTAGATGTCCCGGTACGTGTCGAACGTCTTGAAGCCGCGCTCCTCCCACATCGCGCGGCGTTCGTCGGTCGTCGTGTCGAGGATCTCGGGCCGCGGCGGGCGCTTCGGCCGTTCGGCCCGATCTTTCGACGGTTGGGGGCGGAGTGGGTTGAAACCGGAGAAGCCGGCCACCGAGTTTCTCTGGCGTTCGCGCACCTCGCCGTAGTGCTCCTTGTACGCGCTCTGCACGTCCTCGCGCAACGGCCGGTTGTTGGCCGGGAAGGTGTAGACGGGCGTCCGCTGGAAGACCGTGAGGTGCTCCGCCGTCTCCGCGATCACCGGGATCGCCTGAACTCCGGACGAACCCGTACCGATCACCGCCACGCGCTTGCCAGCGAAATCCACACCGTCCTTGGGCCAGCGACCCGTGTGGACGAGTTGGCCGGCGAAGGAATCGAGACCCTCGAGATCTGGGGTGTTGGAGACGGACAGGCAGCCGGTCGCCATGATGCAGAACCGACAGCCGAAGGTCTCGCCGCCATCGGTGGTGATGGTCCATCCCTCATCGCCGTAGACCGCGCTCTCGACCATGGTCTCGAACTGGATGTCCTGTCGCAGGTCGAAGCGCTTGGCTACGTGCCGGGCGTAGTCGAGGATCTCCGGCTGCGCCGCCATCACCTCGCTCCACTCCCACTCCTGCTGCAGGTCGTCGTCGAAGGAGTACGAGTACTCCATGCTCGGAACGTCGCAGCGAGCACCGGGATAGCGATTCCAGTACCAGGTGCCGCCGACGTCGGTTCCCGCTTCGAGGACCCGAACCCTGAGTCCGGCCTCGCGCAGACGCTTGAGCATGTACATGCCGGCGAATCCGGCACCCACGACGATGGCGTCGTAGTCGTGCGTGGTCATGCGTCCACCCGTCCGTGTGGATCGCCGAACCGTTCGACCAACACGTCGTCGAACTCCACCTCTCGGCCGGTGAACCAGCTGCCGGGGCGGGTGCGGAACAGATCGGACTGTTGGGCGGCGGCCGGCTGGGTCCCCGCTGCGAGGGCCCTTGCCTCGTCGAGGATGCGGCGGCGGAAGCGAACGATCGCCGCGTCGGTGCGGGTGAGGTTCTCCTTGGTGCGATCGACGATGAGGCCCTGGCTCTGCTGGATCATCGCGTCCTGTTCCGCCAGGCCCTTCACCCCGGTGAAGGTGTCGTGCTTCTGCAGATCCCGGTCGATCAGGAAGTCGTTCGACCGGTTGGCCACGGGGCGGTAGTCGGGGCCGAGCGCGGCGAACACCGCATGGCCGTTCGCGTATCCGTCGCGTTCGGAGTCCGTCAGCGGCCGCTCGGGATTCCACGCGTACGTGAACATCCAGCAGGCCTCGTCGGTGATCGGGACGATCGTGAATCCCAGGTAGGTCTCACCCGGCATCGTCGAGGGACCGGTGCCGTGGGACGGGAAGAGGTACTGGGTGATCCGCCAGTAGTGCTGATCGTCGTCGCTCAGCCGGGCGCCTCCGACGATGAAGCCGACCTCGTGGTCCTTGATCGTGAACGCCGGCATGGGGTCGTGACGGATCATGCGCAGGCGCTTCTCGTCCGCGGGAGCGCTCGGGTTCTCGTTGGAGGGAACGGACGGCGCAGGCATGTGCAGGAACGAGAAGTGCGACGTGTCGAGGTCGCCCTCCATGACCTGAGCCCAGTTGCAGTCGATCAGCTGCTTTGTGACGTAGCGACCCTCGCCGCCCACGGCCGTGAACTCCAGGGCCGGCGGAGCCTCCGGCTGCGCCTCCTCCGGTCCGAGGTACGCCCACACCAGATCGCCGCGCTCGCAGGTGGGGTACGAGCCGGTTCGCGTCGTCGACTGCATCGGCGCATCCGCAGGAACGTTGGGAAGCTCGATCGCGGATCCGTCCACAGCGAATTTCCACCCGTGGTACACGCACCGGAGGCCGCACTCTTCGTTGCGTCCAAAGAACATGTGGGCACCGCGGTGCGGGCAGCGTGCGTCGAGGAGGCCGAGGCGCCCATCGGTGTCGCGGAAGGCGACGAACTCTTCGCCGAGGATGTCGACCCGAACTGGTGGGCCGTCGGGCTCGGCCACCTCTCTGCTGAGTGCGACCGGCTGCCAGAAACGGCGGAAGTACTCACCCATCGGCGTTCCCCGATCGGTGCGTGTCAACAGTTCGTTGTCTTCTGCGCTCAGCATCTGTGACCCCTGGTCCCCTGCAGCACAGTATCGGGAGGCCGGAATAGCCTTCACGAATGAACGCGCTCGCGGATCGCAACTTCGACATGGTCGAGACCAACGGCATCCGGCTGCGCTGCGTCATGGAGGGCGACCCTGGTCGGCCGCTCGTGATTCTCATGCACGGCTGGCCGCAGGGGTGGCGGGTCTGCGGCGCCGAGTCCACGACTGAAGAAGAGGAAGACCATGCCCCGTCCGACCGCCCCCGGCATCCATCTGGTGATCGGTGGGTTTCCGCCCGGCTCCACCGCAGGTCACGACATGGCCTACGTCCAGCGCCGCCTGTTGGGGTTCGTCGACGAGGTGGAGCACGCGCAGCCCACCATCTCGTCCAACTTCGACGACGTCGAGACATGGCTCCCGGCCTCGCAGCTTCTCCTCACCTATACCTCCGGGCCGTTCCCTCAGCCGGATCAAGCCGCGGCGATCGACGACTGGCTCTCCGGCGGCGGTCGATGGTTCGCCCTTCACGGCACGAGCGGCGGGAAGGCGGTGTCTGTCGACGGTGATCGGCGCCGTCGGCGCATGGTGCGGCTCGATCACCACGACACGCTCGGTGCGTTCTTCCTGAACCACCCGCCGATCCGCCGGTTCAGCGTCGACGTCGAGGCCGAGCATCCGATCACCGAGGGCGTCACCTCCGGGTTCGAGACCGCTGACGAGCTGTACTTCCTCGAGGTGCTCGATCGTGATGCCCAGGTGCTGCTGACCACTCATCTCCCCGCGGACCCCGACCCGCGCTTTGGGTTCGACGTGGAGAACGACACGTCCGTGCGACCGGACGGGAGTCGGGTGCTCGGCCTGGTCCGAGACCACGGGGCCGGCGCGGTCGCGTACGTGGCGCTCGGCCACACGCACTCGCCGGCCACCAACGGGCAGCCCTATGTGGACGAGTCGGTGGTCGCAGGAGGCGAGACACCCCCGGTCTTCCGGGGCTCGTGGGACACCGATGACTTCGCACGCCTGGTCCGCAACGGGATCCGCTGGGGCCTGCAGCCCGCACTTACTCGCTGAGGACCGCCCGAGACTGCGGAGGGGTCAGTGCAGGTCCATCACGCTCTGGATCGGGGTGCCGGATGCGTCGGTGATGGGTCGGGTGACGGCTTGGGTACTGGCACCGAAGGTGGGGAGCCACGACGAGTGCCTGCCGAAGCCGCCGACGACGATGACGATGAGGTCCTCGGGGCGGCTGATGATCGGCATCATGTCCGAGTCCGGCGAGGGGGCGTCGAGCATGCCGGCCATACCGCCGCGCTCCCAGATCTCCCGCGGCACCCGGGCGTGCTCGTACACGTAGTGACGCACGTCGTCTTTGGTGAGTCCTTCGTTGCCGATGATCGCCGCGTGCTCGGGCCCGAGGGCGAGAACGGGTCCGCCGTGTAGGTAGGCGTTGTTGGTACCCATGTTGGCGAGCGACCCCGCGACGGTGACGAGCACTCCCGCGGCGTCTCCGCTGACGTGGTCGTTGATGTTGTGCGGGTTCTCGCACCCGACGACAGTCACCGCCGACTGGCCGAGCTCGCAGCCCCGCTCGACGTGGAGCGGTTCCCACGGTGACTCGGCTTCGTTCTCGGCGATGCAGAACGAATACTTCGATGGCTGGCCCTGGGTGGATCGATCGAGGGCGCCGGGCGCTGCTCCGCCGACGTTGAGCAGCGCGAGCCGAACCGCTCGCCCGATGGTCGCATTGGCGCGATGGCCAGGACCGAAGGCGCCGTAGCGGGAGTTGATCCCAAGCTCGGCCGCGACCGGGCCGTTGGCGATGACGAGCGGCGAGCAGGGATGGGTCGTCGACTGGACGGCGAAGAGGTTGAACGCCGGGTCGAGCATCGCTTCGATCGCGGTGATCACCACGGGGAAGTGCTCGGCGCGACACCCGGCCATCACCGCGTTGACGGCGAGCGACTCGATCGTCACAACGCCGTGCCGCGGCGGCATCACCCCGAGTTCGTGGTCGGTCGCCCGATCCGCGCCTGCGAGCATTCGCTCGACGCGTTCACGGGTCGGCGGAACCGCAGGAAGTCCGTCCGACCACCCTCTCGCCTCGAGCTCGTCGTCGAAGGCCTCCTGGTCGTCCGACAGCTCGATCAGTTCTGCGGCCACCGGCTAGCCGCCCGGCGACGCGGACGGATCGAGTGCGAAGTCGATTGCGCACACGTCGTCGACGCAGACGGCTCCGCCTTCGAGCCGTCGCTGGGTCAGGCGAACGAACCGGGTGGCGTGCTCGGCCCGGATTGCTTCGGCATCACCGGTGAGCGCCGCGATGACGTCGTCGACGATGCCCGCCGCTTTGGCCGCCACCAACGCCTCGTCGTTGTCCGCCAGTGGATGGGGGATCGGCACGAGGGGCATGCCGGCGAGACCGAGCACCTCCGATTCGGCACGTCCGAGCGGCCCGAACTCGTCGCTGCACAGCACGACGCTCGGCACACCCTCGGCGTCCAGCTCGACGGAGTCGTGGACACTCCACGACGTGCAGCTGCCTCAATCGGCGATGGCGAGCACCACCGCGTCGCAGTCCTCGAGGCGGTTCATGACC
>CAYUBX010000279.1:3770-5153 GCA_964443165.1 uncultured Acidimicrobiales bacterium | reverse complement strand
GACCGTGCGGAGGTGTGGTATCCGGTCGAGTCTCCGTCCAAGGCCCAGACCGACGACGATCGCGACCAGGACGTGTTCTGGGGTTGGGTGATCGCGGCAGGGGGAGCTGTCGGCGTCGTCGGGGCCCTGCTCGAAGGGGTCCGGCGCTATCAGAACTTGTGTGTGAATCCCGAGACGGGCTTCACCGCCACCCGACATGAGCTGGGTCGCATCGCAACGGAGGACCGGACGCCGACTGCTCCCACCCAGCACCCGTCTGTGACCAGAGGGGCCCAGTTGCCCCGCCAGTACAGGACGTGTCGGATCTACGGGTATCGACAGCGGGTGAAGTGGATCGCGCCTCGGCGCGACGATGACACCCCGAACGCCTCAGGGGTCTGACAGGGTCGCGAGTTCCCAGATGGGAACGGTCCCTGTTGCCGGCTCGCCCTCAGGCAAGTCCGGATGGGTGCTCGACCAAGCTCACGGCGGTGATATCGCTCGGTGGGCGCGGTAGCCCGGTTTCCGATGACCCTTTGGCCGGCGCAGTGGCGTCCCCGCATTGGGGGCGCCGCATGGTGTCTCGGCGTCGTAGCATTGTGCGCATCGAGAAAGAAGGTGCCTCTGATGCGGTCCGTAGTGCCACGAACCTCGGAGGCCGTTCTTTCTGACCTGGCCAGTGCGGATGTGGAGTGGACTGTTCCGCTGGTGGTGCGCGGTCCTGACGGCAGGCAAGTCGCGCTCGGCGAGGGTGATCCGGTGATGACGATCGTCGCCAATGACAGAGATGGTCTAGAGGCGATCGGCTCTCGCGACGAGCTGATGATCGCGGATGCGTTCATGGGGGGTTCGATTGACTTCGAGGGTGATCTGATCGCGGGCATGGCGGCGCGTGACCACCTCGCGACGCGCAAAGCGATGGTCATCGCCAAGAACCATCTACTGCCATTGGTGAAGGGCAGGGCGGCCGCCAACAAGCAGTGGATTGCCACCCACTACGACATGGACAACATCCAGCTGTACGCGGTGGACCGCGACTATGGCGTGTACACCCCGGGCATCTACCTCGATGAGTCGGAGTCCCTGGAGGTGGGCGCCGAACGGAAGCTCGGCACAGCCTTCGAGGCTCTGCAGCTTCAACCAGGTGACAGGGTGTTGGATGTGGGCTGCGGCTGGGGTGGCTTCCTGCGCTACTGCTCTTCGCGGGGTGTCGACTCGACGGGTATCACGTTGTCTCAACACCAGCGAGAGCACTCCTTGAAGCGCCTTGCTGAGGACGGCCTTGAAGCAGAGGTGTTGTATCAGGACTTCTTCGGATACGAGCCGTCGCACCGGTTCGACGGCATCAGCCTCATGGGGGTCTTTGAGGACCTCGCCTCATACCGCAAGGTCATGCCCCGCCTG
>CAYUBX010000279.1:0-3760 GCA_964443165.1 uncultured Acidimicrobiales bacterium | reverse complement strand
ACCGCGCCTTGTCCCCGGGCTTCGCCTTGGCCGTGACGGAGGGTTTCATGACCACCTTCGGCGTATGGCAAACCGGAGCAGTCAGCCCCGTCCGTGCCGGATTGCGTCCGGTCAGGATGCTCGACCGCGTGGGCGAACAGAGCGGGCTGGCAGCGTAGGCGCGGGTGAAGGTCATGCCCCGCCTGGCCCGCTGGCTGAGACCCGGTGGACGCATCTACGCGGATTTCGCCGCGTCAGGCGACCGGTTCGGCATCACGTCGTTCGTGACCAAGCATGTGTGGCCCGGGCGATTCCGCCTTGTCTACATGCCTCAGTTCATCGCAGCGGCCTCCAAGTCAGGTCTTGATGTCGTCGGCATCGACAACGATCGTCGCAACTACCACCTCTGGGCCAAGAAGGGCATGGAGAGATGGCTCCCACAACGGCAGGAGATCGTCGCAGCATCTGACGACAGGACCTTCCGGTTGATGACCCTCCTGATCGCCGGCACCGCAGAGATGTTCAGCCCACGCTCACAACGCGCGACCGCCTACCGGGTCACGCTCGGTCGACGCGACTAAGAACGCCCCGGGCCCAACGCGAACCGGCATGAGCGGATGGCTGTGCGATGCGGCTCAGAGCGGCAATAGCGGGCCGTGCCCGGCGGTGTGTTGGATCCTCCGGGTACCAGCGCCCGGATATCCTCCGTTCGACTCCCAGACCATTTCGGGCGCGGGTGCTCGCGGGCTGCGTCTACGGTCCCTGTCGGGAGAACGTCAGCAATGTCCGAGGATGACCACGAGTTCTCGCCGGACCCGACGTGGCCGCCGCGTTCTGAATTCCGAACCAAGAGGGCGCGCCAGGCACATCTCAGGGTCGTGGAGCGTGAGACCGAGCGCACCCCGGTGCCGGTGCCCACCAAGCCGCGACGGCAGATCGTTCGGGCCTACCGGCGGGCGCTCGGGAAGTGTTCATCCTGCGGAGAGAACGGCGGTCTAGAAGTCGTCACGCCCTGGCGCAACGGGTGGTACACGAGCCGCTGTTGCTAGTGCCTCGCCTGGAGCCAAAGGCCGACCCAAAGCAACATGGGCGGCTGACGCAGCTGCCCTTGGGTGATCGCGACAAGACCGGCCTCAGCGCGTTCACCAGGCACGACCCAGCCATAGACGGCGGGAAGCCCGGTAGATGAGTGTGGGTTTGGCGCTGTGGTTGGTGATGACCGGTCGGTGATATCGCGCGGGGCCGCGTTGCTTGCGCGATGCTCAGGTCGACGGCAGGGCAGGTGATGGCGATGCGGTTCACTCTCATGGAGCCAACGGCGCTCAGCCCCTTCGAGATGCTGCACCTCGCTCAGCTGGCCGAACAGTGCGGTTTCGACAGCTTCGCCCTCAACGACGGCACCTTTCAGATGCGCGACACACGGGGCGTCTACCCGTACTCGGCGGACAACAAACCGAACTGGGATCTGGAGGCACCGCTCTTCGAACCGATGACGCTGCTCCCGACGTTGGCGATGCAGACCGAGCGGATCCGCTTCTACACCAGCGTCATCAAGTTGCCGCTGCACCACCCTCTGGTTTTGGCCAAACAGATCGCAACCGCTGCGATCATGAGCGGCGACCGTTTCATGCTCGGAGTTGGGGCCTCCTGGGCTCCCGAGGAATACGAGTTCTGCGGAGTGGACTGGTCCAAGCGCGCCACGATCATGACCGAATCGCTAGAAGTGCTGCGCCTCGTGCTGTCGGGCGGATGGGTCGAGTACCACGGTGAGATCTTCGACTTCGAACCGCTCGTAGCCCGCCCCGCACCCCGCAAGCCGGTGCGGATGTTGGTAGGCGGTCATCACGATCCGAGCCTGCGTCGCGCTGCTCGTTTCGCCAACGGCTGGATCGCGGCTGGACCCCCATCGATCGACGACCTGCCCCCGATTATCCGTCGCCTCCGAGAGCTGTGCGAGGAGTTCGGGCGTGACTGGGACGACTTCGAGATCCACGCCTACCCCCGCGACGTGGTCACTCTCGATGACTTCAAACGTCTCGAAGAGATCGGCGTCACGGACGCCATCACTCTGCCAATCAACACCGGCACCAAGCGCGTCGTCGACGAATCAACGGCCCAACGCCTGGCCGGCCAACGAATCACCGCTGCCCAAGACCCCGACCGCGCGTATCGAACGGGACCACCGCAAACCAAGATGGACACGGTGCGCCGTTTCGCCGACAACATCATCGCCAGGTTCCAGACGCAGGGCTGACGCGGTTGCCTCACTTGGGCGACACGAGACGGAACACACCGCACTCTCACACCCGCTCCCCGGCAATGCCGAGCGGGTGTGTGCAGCTGAAACTTGGTCGATCTCGCTCGTTCAGCGGTCCTTTTCGACCACAGAAGCCGATGTCGGGCCGACCCGCCGGTTCTGCCGGTCTGGTTGTCGACAGATCAGATGGATGCCTGGCGCGCTGCTTCTGTCGACACTGGGACCGGCGTGGGCGGCCTCAGTGTCCACATTTCCCGGGGGCTGCGGCTTCCGGCAAGACCGAGTGGTCAGCGATCTGCAACCCACCCTCAACGTGCCGTTGCCGGATGGGTCTTGGGTCCGAAGAGGCCGGTTCCGAGTCAGGTGATCGGCAACGCGCGTTCTTGTCGTTACCGAGCGGTCGCACGTGTCCACGGTGCCCCTCAGTCTCCCCCGCCGAGTACGTCGCCCACGATGGTGGCTGCTTGCTCGTCGGCCTGGGCGGTTCGGTGGGCGTAGATCTTTATGGTTGTCATGCCGCTGGCGTGGCCGAGTCGGGCGGCGACCGTCGGTAGCGGCACGTCGGGGTCGAGGAGCTGTGTGGCCTGCCAGTGGCGGAGGTCGTGGAGGCGGATCGACTTGTCGACTCCGGCCTTCTTCCGCACCCCGGGCCCAGCGGGTGCTGGCACCATCGGGGCGCCACGGGGTGCCGCCGTCGTCGGTGAACACCGGTAGCTCGGGTTCGGTTCCGATCTCGGCCCGCGACTCTCGCAGCTGAGCCAGCACTTCGACGGTGGCGTCATCGAGGATCACCGTTCGGGTGGAGCGGGTCTTCGTCTCCTTGTCCTCTCGGATTCCGGGTAGGGCCACGTGGGCACCCAGCGTCGGGTCGAGCTCTGAGGTAGCTACCAGAAGAGCCCGCACGAACCTCGGTCTCCAGCGCGGCGAGCGCTGCCTTGGCCTCGCGCTTGCTCGTGGTCTGCACCGTGCGGATCACCCGCCGGTGCTTGCCGGTACACGCATCGCGGCCGGCTGACACCTCCAACTCCCACTTGCCTGGACTGCGCTGTCGCATCGTCCCCATCACCGACTCCCCGTTTTCGCGGCAACGGGGTATTCGAAATGAGAGGGGTGATCCAGAAAATCGGTTCTTACCAGGGATTTCTCAGTAGGCCGCCCGGGGCTCGAACCCGGCACCTTGGGATTAAAAGAGCCGTTCGGTACGTGTTGGCTGATGCTGGCTCGTGACGTTTTCCCTGGTCAGAGCCTATTTCTGCTCCGGGCCAGTCCGTCCAGTATTGGCCTGTGTTGGGGTGTTTCGCGGCAAATTCGCGGCAAATCGGGCCGAGCTCGGGTCGGACTCGCTCAGTCAGCGTCGAGGAGCTCGTCGGCATCGCCGGCCAGAAGATCCCCGAACTGGAGGGTGACCTCGGTATCGCCGTAGGTAGCGCTGATGCGGAGACGTCCTCCGGTTGCCTCGATGAATCGACTGAGTGTGGCGAGGTGGAGGTTCTCTCGTCGCTCGAGCTTGGAGACGTCGCCCTG
>CAYUBX010000278.1:0-5170 GCA_964443165.1 uncultured Acidimicrobiales bacterium | reverse complement strand
CGGCGTTTACCGCTTCGACTGGCATCTCGAAACAGACGGATACGTGGTGCAGTCGGGAACCATCGAACCCGGCGTCGTGCGGGCCGGCCATCACGTGGTGGTTGATGTCCCCGTCGACCGCATCGGACTCGATCGCGACCAGCGGCACTGGCTGACCGTCGAAGCCCGCAGACGCAATCGCACCACGTGGGCCGACGCCGACCACAGCGTGGTCTTCCACCAGGTCGAGGTCCCAGGAACCGTGGGCGGCCGAAACGCTGTCGGCACGGGCGCCGGCGAGAGCCGCCGACCGGACGTCGACATCGATGTGGAGTTCTCCGACGAGACCGGAGGGCTGTCGAGCCTGGCCATCCACGGCAACGAGCTCCTTCTCGCTCCGACGACACCGTGGATCACCCGACCGCTGACCGAGAACGACGACGCCCGGTTCGGGCCGGAGCGCGCGGCGATGCGCTGGGCTGATGCCGGCTACGACCGCTTGGATCTGACCGTGCGGTCCTCGAGCGACGTCCCTGGCGGCAAGGAGAGCAACGTCCTCCTGCGCTGTGATGACTCCGGTGTCGCCTTCCGGATCCGGACCACGATCGCCATCGTGCAGGGCTACGTCGTGGTGTCGACGTCGTTCGCGCCGACCGCCGGATCTCCCCTCACCTCCCGCCTCTCCCCCGCCTTGGCCACAGGCTGTTGCTGTCTCGGTCGCTCACCGATCTCGAGTACTTCGGCCGCGGACCGGCCGAGACCTACTCGGATCGCTGTATCGGTCAACGCGTCGGTCGGTGGAGCGGCCGGGTCGACGAGCAGCGCTACCCGTACGTGGTGCCGCAGGAGAGCGGCAACCACCACGCCGTCGGATGGGCCTCGCTTCGCACCGAGGGTGGCGTCGGGGTGGTCGTGTTCGGCGACGGTCCCCTCGATGTCAACGCCGGCGTCCACTCACAGGCCGCGATCGATGCCGCTCGGCACGAGCACGAACTACGGGAGGACGGCGCCGTCCACCTCCACGTCGACCACCGCCAGAGCGGGGTCGGCAACGGCAGCTGCGGTCCCGGCGTGCTCGAACGGCATCGAGTCCCCGCACAGTCGACCAGGTGGCGATTCGCCATCGGACCGCTCGCCGGCGCGGCCGACCCGGCCGCCGTTGCATCGGTCGGCGTTGCGGGGTCGCCAGCCACCCTCACGCTGCTGTAGACCCGAGGCATGCCGCTCGGTCATCTCGGAATCAACGTGTCGGACCTCGATGCCGCGCGTGAGTACTACGACTTGCTCATGCCACACCTCGGGTACGAATCGTTCCTGTCCGACCACGACCAGTTCGCTTATCGCCCAGCAGACGGGAAGATCGGCACCTTTCTGTTCTTCTACCCGTCGCTCGCCGAGGGCGAGTACTCGGCCGACGCCACGGGGTTGCAGCATCTGGCGTTCATGGTGCGGACTCGCGATGCCGTGGATGCGGCCCTGGCGGCCGCCGTGGAGCGCGGATCGGAGACGATCCACGAGCAACAGGATTGTCCGCAGTATCCGCCGCCGTACTACGCAGCCTTCTGGTCAGGACCCGACGGGGTCATGATTGAGGCGGTCTGTCACAAGGGGACATGAGATGAACTCAGGAACGACAGTCGCATTCGTCGGACTCGGAGTCATGGGGTATCCGATGGCTGGACACCTCCAGGCCGCCGGCCACGCGACGCAGGTCTACAACCGAACGACCCAGAAGGCCGTCGACTGGGCTCAGGAACACGGGGGCGGAGTCGCGGAGACGCCTCGCGAGGCAGCAGACGGCGCCGCCGTCGTCTTCCTGTGCGTCGGCGCAGACGACGATGTCCGTTCGGTGGTCGAAGGGGACGACGGGGTCCTGGCCGCGATGGAAGCCGGTTCGGTGCTCGTCGACCACACCACGGCCTCGGCCGAGCTGGCGCGAGAGCTCGACACACTGTGCCGCGAGAGCGGCATCGGCTTCGTCGATGCTCCGGTGTCGGGCGGTCAAGCCGGAGCCGAGAACGGCGTTCTGACGGTGATGTGCGGCGGCGAACAGAATGCGTTCGACGTCGCGGCGCCCGTCATCGATGCATACAGCCGCGCCTGCACCCTTCTCGGACCGGCCGGATCGGGCCAGCTCACGAAGATGGTCAATCAGATCTGCATCGCCGGTCTGGTCCAGGCTCTGTCGGAGGGTTTGGAGTTTGGCCGTCGAGCCGGCCTCGACCTCGACCTGGTTCTCGACACGATCTCCCAGGGCGCGGCAGGTAGCTGGCAGATGGAGAATCGCGGGCGAACAATGGCCCGCGACGAGTTCGACTTCGGTTTCGCCGTCGACTGGATGCGCAAGGACTTGGGCATCGTGCTGCGGGAGGGAGAACGCACCGGCGCGCCCCTTCCCATGACCGCGGTCGTCGACCAGTTCTACAAAGCCGTGCAGCAGCGGGGTGGCAACCGCTGGGACACCAGCAGCCTGATCGCACTGCTGCGACCTTGACCTCCGGCGGGGGCGGCCGACCGGTACGAGGTGCCAGATCACGCCTCGGCGACGCTGCCCGGACTCGGTGGTTTCCTTCCGTTCGAGCTGCCTGAGATCGCACCGGAGAGCCGTCCGCTGATGCCGGCCGGCGGATCACTGATCAACACGGGCCGGAACGCCCTTCTGTTCATCGCTCGGGCCCTCGGAGCATCGACGGTCCACCTCCCGATCCTCGGCTGCGACACGCTGGCCAGTGCGCTCGGTCGCGACGGCATGGCGATCTCCTGGTATCGCTGCGGCCGCGACTTGCTGCCAGAGAGGCTGCCGCCCGCGCGGACGGACGAGCTGGTCGTCGTGACCGATCTCTTCGGACTCGTCCGTCCTCAGGTGGAACAGATCGCGACCGATCACTCCGGCGTCGTGCTCGACCTCACTCACTCGGTTCTCGACTCATCGTCCACCAGCTCGCCGTGGTTCGCGTCCTATCGCAAGACCATCGGGCTCGCCGACGGGGCTCTCGCCGTGGTGCGTGGAGTGCACTCGACAGAGCTCGAACCCGACGAGTCCGCGGCGCGCTACCTCCCCCGCCTCGAACGGATCGACCGATCACCCGAGGCTGCGCTCGCCGCGGTTCGCGAGGCCGAGGCCGAGCTCGATCGCCGGCCGGTGCTGGGCATGTCCAAGCTGACCGAACATCTCCTGGCGTCGGTGGATCGCGACGACGTCTCCCGCCGGAGGCGCAGAAACGCAGCACTCTACGACGACCTGCTCCGACCGGCCGGACTCCTTCCCCATCCCTCGTTCGACAGCAGCGATGGAACACCCTTCAGCTGGCCGCTCATCACCGAGGACCCGTCGCTCGTGACGCGGCTGCATTCCCTCGGTGTGTACGTCCCCGTCCTGTGGCCCCACGTGCCGGTCTGCGCTGGCCCCGCTTCGGACGAGGCGTGGGTCGCCCAGAACGTGGTTCATCTCCCAGTGGATCAGCACATGGGGGTTCTCGACATCGGTGAAGTGGCCCGCCGCGTTCGCCTGGCGGTGACGTCATGACCAACACAAACACCAGGACCGCCGAGTTCGCCCGCAACCGCGATCTCGACACCGTGCTGTCTCAGCTGACCCACGCCCTGGGGCCGTCGGCTCACGCCACCGCGAACCAGCATCCTGCGCCACGCCTTCCTGCCGTGCTGATCCTGGGCCCGCCGCGATCGGGATCGACGTTTCTCCTCCAACGCCTCGCCGCGACGGGGTCCTTCGCGTATCCGAGCAACGTGGTGTCGCGATTTCATCGAGCGCCATACGTGGGCGCCCTCGCCCATCGTCTCCTGTTGGATCCAGCCCTGGATCACCGTGGCGAGCTCACGGCCGACGGGTCGAACCTCGACGGATTGTCCGCGCTGGGAAAGACGGTGGGGCCCGCCAACGTCAACGAGTTCTGGTATGCCTGGCGCCGGTTCCTCCCGGCCACATCCACCGACGACTTGACGCTCGAGCAGCTCAGCCGCATCGATCGGGCGGGCCTGCGCGCCATGGTCGGCGGCCTGGAGGCTGGGTTCGAACGGCCCGTCGCGATGAAGGCCCTTCTTCTGTCATTCCACGCCGAGGTCCTCGCGGAGATCTTTCCAACGGCTGTGTTCCTTCGGCTGGATCGGAACCCCACCGAAACAATCGCATCGATTCTCGGAGCCCGGCGGCGGCACAACGTCGACCTCGAGAGTTGGTGGTCGCTCCGCCCCCGAGATGTCGAGGCTCTCGCCGCGCTCCCCGCGGTGGACCAGGTCGCCCATCAAGTCACCGCGATCGAGACCGCTCTCGATCGGGCGATGCCGACCCTGGGCGACCGAATCCTGCGTGTCGATGCCTCTCTGCTGCGTGACGACCCCGCAGCGGTGGACTCGTCGATCGCTGCGTTCCTCGACGGGTTCGGGATCGAGATGGCCGAGGTTCCCGATCTGGCGTCGGCCCGACCTCGCGCCGTCACCGACAGCGAGACGACCACCATCGGTGCCGCTCTCGATCGGGCCCGGGCCACGCGGGTTGCCAATGCTCCGACGCCCACGGCGGAACAGACACCGCCGAGCCCGACCGATCTCGCCCGCGTTGACGACGCTGGGGGCGTCGAGGAGATCGACGGCCATCTGCTGCTCTACTCCACCCGCCGGTTCGCGAGTCGCAATCTTGGCGATGGGGATCGCTGGCTTCGAGTCGACCTCCAGCACGAGGGTCGGGTCGTCGGCACCCTGAGCGGAGCGATCGTTCACGATGACGGTCGAACACTGTTCTGGTCGGGCCACAGCGCTCCCTTCGGCGGTCCGAACTTCACGCGGGGCCAGGTGACCCCGGCCGTGGTCGATCAGCTCGTGGAAGAGACGTGCGAAACGGCGATGCACGCTGGCGCATCGGCCGCTCGAATCACCCTGCGGCCACCGTCCTACTCGGCAAGCGAGCCGCTGGTGCTGCACACGCTTCTCCAACAAGGCTTCGTCGTGAGCGGATCCGAGCTCAGCTGCTCGGTCGACCTTCGCCCGTTCTCCTCGCGTGAGGACTACCTGGCCTCGCTCAAGCGAACCGTTCGCCACGCGCTTCGCAAAGCCGCGGACGAGCCGTGGACCTTCCACGAGGTCACCGGCCCGTGGGACGAGTCCTACTCGCTCCTCGAGCGCAACCGGGTCCGCAAGGGCCGCACGGTCCGTCTGCCTCTCTCCTATCTGGAGC
>CAYUBX010000277.1:0-5188 GCA_964443165.1 uncultured Acidimicrobiales bacterium | reverse complement strand
GGCTCAGCCGACACATTCGCCGAGGAACGAGGCTCAGCCGACACATTCGCCGAGGGAATCCGTCTCGATCGCCTCGGCAGCGGCCTCGACCTCGTCGACCGTGAACTGGCCCTCGATGATCGCCTGCTCGATGTCGCCGCCGGCGGCGATCACGAGAGCTGCGGCGATGACGTTCGCCGGGTCGAGCTCGCCGGTCTCGGGGGCGGAGCCATCGTCCACGTCCGTCATCGGGAGACCGCCCCCAGGGTCATCGTCCGCGGACGGACGCTCGGTCCGGATCTGGACCTTGGTGGCCGAAGATTCCTCGAGAATGTGGCCATCGTCGTTGTGGCCCTCGTCGTGGACGTCGCCACTGCTGTGGTCGTGTGGAACGGCCTGTTCTCCGCTGCTCGGTGCTACGCCTCCGCCGGAGCAGCCGGCGACGAGGAGCAGACCGGTGAGCGCGATCGCTGCGATGCCCGCTCGGGTGATGAATGGGGGCCGGGGGTTCATCACGCGCTTTCTCCGCTTGGCACGGTCGTGTCCGGCTCGGGGATGTCCTCGCTGTCGCCCTCGGGCATGCGTTCCTCATCGGTCGACGAGTCCGGACCTTCGAGCTTTGGCGGCTCGAGCTCGTCCATCTCGTCGTTGCCGTCACCGCCGCGCTTGTCGCGGCGTTCGGAGCGGCGCTCCACGATCTTCTCGCGATGCTCGGCCTTGCGCTCCTCACGGCGGGCGTCGCGTTCGGCCTTGCGCGCCTCACGCTCGGTCGCGCGCTCCTCGATCTCCTCCGGCGTCGGTCCGTAGCCGTTGTCCACCAGGGCCTCACGGAGCTTTCCCTTGGTGACGTCGATGTCCTCGACGTCCGCGAGGTACATGACGAAGATCTTCCGCAGGTTGGGGCCGTCCTCGCCCTCAGCGTCCTCGTCGTCATCGGGCAGCGTGAGGCCGTTCTCCTCCATGTAGGCGGCCAGGAACTCGGCGAGCGCGTCCTTGACGCCACCCGTCTCGGTCTCGATGCCCTGCTCGTTCAGAAAGCGCACGACGGCGTGGGCGAGCCCGCGAGACTGATCGGCTCGGTCGCGGATCAGCTCCTCCCGCTCTTCTTCGGGCAGCTCGGTGACCTCGTCGACCTTCTCCTCGTCGATGACGCCGTCGTCCACGAGCTCGTCGACCTTGTTGGAGATGTCGTCGGCGAGCTCGGGCGGCAGCTCGGCCGACGAGAGGCCAACGCTCTCGAGGAGTTGATCCATCGTGTCGTCGGCCTGCGCAGCTGCGCTGGGGGCGAGAACGCCTCCCACGAACGCGAGTGCCACGCCCGACGCCACCAGCCGTCTCATCATCGGTCACTTCCCCGGGTCGTCGAATCCGGTTGGTGATCGTCAACGAATTCGGGTGCCTTGAGCGCCCGAGCCGTCGGCCAGCGGCGATACTGACGCCGTGGCCGCACACCCGTACCTCGACAACGAGGGCCCGATCGCCATCGCCCATCGAGGTGGCGCGGGCGACCACCCCGAGAACACGATGCCGGCCTTCGCCGCCGCGGTCTCCCGCGGGTACCGATACATCGAGACCGACGTCCACGTGACCGCAGACGGTGCCCTCATCGCGTTCCACGACGATCGACTCGACCGGGTGACCGACCGTCGGGGACACATCTCGGATCTGACCTGGTCCGAGGTGTCAGAGGCTCGGGTCGGCGGACAGGCACCGATCCCACGCTTCGCCGAACTCCTGACGAGCTTTCCCGACGTCCGCATCAACATCGACCCCAAGAGCGACGCGGCGGTCGAGCCGCTGATCCGCGAGCTCCGACAGCATGAGCGGCTCGGCGTCCTCGACCGGGTCTGCGCTGGGTCGTTCTCCGATTCTCGCCTCGAGGCGCTGCACGACGCCTTCGGCGATCGCATCTGCCTCAGCGCGGGGCCGCGGGAGATGATCCGCATGAAGCTCGCGACCTGGGGAGCACCCTTCTCGTCGTTTCGCGCGCGATGCGCTCAGGTTCCCGTCAGTGTCCGCGGGCTCACGATCGTCACCGAGCGCTTCGTGCGACGGGCGCACGAGCTCGGGCTGCGCGTTCATGTGTGGACGATCGACGAGGCGCAGGAGATGCGACGGCTGCTCGATCTCGGCGTCGACGGGATCATGACCGACCGATTGCAGGTCCTCCTCGACGTGTTCGACGAGCGCGATCTGCCGTACTGAGGAGACGGCGCCGGACCCACTCGCCGACGAGTGGGCAACTAGGTTCGATCCAGTGAGTGCACCTGTCGAGGTCCCCTACGTCACCCGCTACGCGCCGAACGGCATGGTGTGCAGCATCGACCACCTCGCGAGCGGCGCCGGCGTCGCGACGCTGCGGGCCGGGGGCACGGCCGCCGACGCTGCGATCACCACCTCGGCGGTCCTGGCTGTCACCTCCCAGCACATGTGTGGCATGGGCGGGGATCTCTGGGCCCTGGTCCACCACGCCGATGGCAGCCCGCCGGACGCTCTGAACTCTAGTGGCTGGGCCGGATCGGGGGCCGATCCGCAGCGCTTGCGCGACGAGGGCCACTCGGAGATGCCCTTTTCCGGAGACGTTCGCTCGATTCCGGTGCCCGGCTGCGTCGACGGATGGCTCGCTCTCCACGATCGCCACGGCCGGCTCCCGTTCGGCGAGGTGGTCGCGAGTGCGATCCAACTCGCCCGCGATGGCTTTCCCATCGCGCCGCAGTGCGCAGCAGCGACGCAGCGGCTGGTGGGGCTGCCCGATACCGAGGACTACCTCGCAGACGGCGTGCCGCGACCTGGGCAGCGGATCCGACGCGAGGGCGTCGCCCGAGCCCTCGACGCAGTGGTGACCGGGGGTCGGGAGGCGCATTATCGCGGCGAGTTCGGACAGGCGCTGATCGAGCTCGGTGATGGGGAGTACACCGAGGCGGACCTCTCCACTCCGATCGCAGAGTGGGTCGAACCGATCCAGGTGGATGCATGGGGCCATCGCCTCTGGACCGTTCCGCCCAACTCACAGGGCTACCTGACGCTCGCGGCGTCGTGGATCGCCTCCCAACTGGACATCCCGACCGACTCCAGCGAGCCGATGTTCACCCACCTCCTCGCCGAAGCGGCCAAACAGGCGGGCTTCGATCGACCCGACGTGCTCCACCAGGACGCCGACGGCACACGGCTCGTCAGCGAGGAACGGCTGGCGTCCCGGGCCGCCGCCATCTCACCGAGCTCGATCAGCCCGGTGGGGCTCAACACTTCCGACGGCGACACGATCTTTCTCGCCACCGCGGACTCCGAGGGAATGGGTGTGTCGCTCATTCAGAGCAACGCGTCGGGCTGGGGCGCGAACCTGTTCGTGCCGGGCACGCGGATCTCGTTGCACAACCGAGGTCTGGGCTTCAACCTCCGCGATGGACACCCGGCGGAGTATGGGCCGGGCCGTCGGCCTCCCCACACCCTCGCCCCCGCACTGGTCCAGGACGCCCGCGGAGCTCTGCGCTACGTGATCGGCACGATGGGCGGCGACACCCAGCCACAGATCCTCCTCCAGCTCCTCGCGAGAATGTTGCACGCCGGGGAGAGTCCCGGCCGGGCGATGGCGGCCGGGCGATGGCGGCTCGCGGGCACATCGACGAGCGGCTTCCACACCTGGGCGAATCCCGACGAGCTGGTCCTCGAGCTGGAGGGCCACGCCGACCTGGTCGAGGACGCGCTCCTGAGGGTGGGGCACCGGGTCGCGCGCGTGGAGCGCCACAGCAGCGCGTTCGGCCATGCCCACGTGATCGAGGTCGGCGAGGACGCTCTCGGCGGCGCGAGCGACCCCCGTGCGCTCACCGGAGGCGTCGCCGGCTACTGAGCGCCGGTCTCGCTGTACGGGCAGTGACGACAGCCGCTGTCACAACAGTGGCCCCGACGGCGGTGGTAGCCGGCGGTGAAGACGAACAGCCCGGTGCCCGTATCGAGGTACCCGTCGTCGCCCCTGGCCTCGGCCTGCGCGTGAGCCGCGACCGTTGCGGGGCTCAGCGGTTCTTCCACTGCACCTGCCGTCGCGACAGGAACGAACTCATGGCCTCACGGCTGTCCTCGGTCTGTGACGCCATGATCTGGTTGCGATTCTCGATGTCGATCCCCGCGCGCAGGCTGGGGATCTCGAGGTTCGACCACATCACCTCTTTGGTCATCCAGACGCCGAAGGGGCTGTTGGCGGCGATCTCCTCGGAGACGCCGAGGCAGACGTCCATGAGGTCGTCGTCTGGCACGACCCGGCTCACCAGACCGATGCGATCCGCCTCGTCGCTGTCGAACACGCGACCGGTGAGGAGGAGCTCCCAGGCGCGGGAGGCGCCGATCAGGCGCGGGAGCATCCACGACACGCCGATGTCACAACCGCTGAGCCCGAGTCGAACGAACGCGGTGCCGAATTTGGCCGATTCGGCGCAGTACCGGACGTCGCTCGCGCATGCGATGGCGAAACCACCTCCGGCGGCCGCTCCGTTGATCGCAGCGATGATGGGTTGGCGCACGTCTCGCATGTGGTGCACGAGTTCGGCGATGTACTGCTGGGTGGCCATCCCTTGCTGCGGGCGCCCGAAGTCCTCGGTCCCCGGCACAGACCCGAATCCCGTCAGATCGAGCCCGGCGCAGAAGCCCCGGCCCGCCCCGGTGATGATGATCGAGCGCATCTCGTGGTTGCGGTCGACCTCGTCGAGCGCCGAATGCAGGTCCTCGACGAGCCCGAAGGTGAGCGCGTTGAGCCGTTCCGGCCGGTTGAGGGTGATGCGCGCCACGCCATCGGCAGGGGCATCGACCAGGACGTTCTCGTACTCGTGTTGCATCACGGCCTCCCAGAGCGCGCCGAATCTACCGCTCGGGAGCCGGCGGCGTCCGGAGGTCGGCCGGGAGAGCCGTCAGTTGGTGATGGCCGCGACCTCGATGCGACCGGGGCCCAGCGCACGCGCTGTCGCGAGCGCACGGTCGACGACGTCGATCAGCTCCGCGGCGTCCATGGCGTGGGACGGGTAGCAAGCAAGGCCGGCCGACATGGTGACCACGTCTCGCGCCGGTGTATCGAGAAGCGCGCGCCGGATGCGATCAGCCGCCCACACAGCACCCGTCTCCGCGGTGTCGTCGAGCAGGGCCGCGACCACTCCGGGGCGGTTCTGGCAGATGGTGTCCGAGTCGCGCAGCGTGTTGCGCACGACGCGAGCCATCACGCGCA
>CAYUBX010000276.1:0-5194 GCA_964443165.1 uncultured Acidimicrobiales bacterium | reverse complement strand
GTGGCGGTCGGCGACGATCTGCAGACCGGAGGCCTTGCTCACCCCGAACGCTGCGATCTCCGCCATTTCGAGACCGGACGGACGAACCTCGGTGCCCGCGGGCATGTGATCGTGAAGCGCCGAGATGATCTCCAATGGCTCCCACCCCGAGACCCCGACGAGCCACGTCAGAACCGGCCCGTCGACGGTCGCGACCGCATCGTCCACTCGCACCGCGTCGACGTCGACGGGGAACTGCGGGTGAAAGTCTTGCTCCCAGAAATGGCGTCCGTCTGCCATGTCGGCCGCCAGGGTCGCGCCCGGGAGGATGCGACGCGCCAGGTGGCCCGTGTCGCAGGCCTGGGCCGCCGTCATCGCTCGAAGTGCAATGGTGTCGCCGTCGGCACCGACGACCACAGCTCCGTTGAGGCACACGCCGTAGTCCATGCCGCCGGCTGCCACCGCGACGTCGCGAGCCTGCGGCCAGGGGCGGCCGGTCGAGAGGGAGAGCAGCATCCCGGCCTGACGTGCTGCGTCCAGCGCATCGATGACGCGCGGGGAGACGGTGCCGTCGGACCGCAGCAGGGTTCCGTCGATGTCGAAGGCCAGGAGCCGAGGGGTGGGGTGGGCCACGGAGCGACAAGGTACTCCGGGGGTGTGACGCCCCGGCGTGCTTTAGATGGTCTGGAAGCGGACCCGGTGATACCCCTCGGCGCCATCGGGGAACACGCTCTTGGGGCCTGCGTGCTGTGGCTGTCCATCCCCGTCGTAGGCCCGGACGTCGATGGAGTAGGTCCCAGGCGTGAGCTGTAGCGCGGCGGACCATTGGACCCAGGTCTCATCGGAGACGGTGTCACCGAGCTGCGCCGGGATCCACTCGTCCGCGTCGTCGATTCGGATCTCCACCGCGCTGATGCCACGGGTCGGCGCCCAGGCCACCCCGCCGAGCGCAACGGTCCCCGACGGAACACGCAGGCCACCCTTGGGAACGTCGATTCGCGACGTGACCTTGACCGGGCCTTCCTTTGCCCATCCGCGATCGATCCAGTACCCGTCGAAGGCATCCCACCGGGTCAACTCGATGTTGGAGAGCCACTTGGTCGCCGAGACGTATCCGTAGAGACCGGCCACGATGAGGCGCGCCGGGAATCCGTGCCGGGTCGGCAGCGGTTCGCCGTTCATGCCCACCGCGACGAGCGCGGTTCGCCCATCGCCCACGACGGAACGCGGAAAGCCGCCCGTCCAGCCCGTGAACGACCGGCCGATGATCTGATCGGCGTCGTCGTGCACACCTGCTCGATCGAGCAGGCTCTCGAGTGGCACTCCCGTCCACCGGGCGTTGCCCGCGTACCGGCCGCCGATCGGGTTGGAGACGCAGCTGATGGTGACCGTCCGCTCGACCAGCTCCTCCGCGAGCAAGTCGTCGAGCGTGAACTCGAGTGGCTGGTCGACGAGCCCATCGATGCGCAGCGACCAGTCGGCCGGATCGATCTGCGGGATCTCGGCCGCGATGTCGATGCGGTAGAAGTCCTCGGTGGGTGTCACGTAGGGGCTGATGCCCTCCACCTCGGCGACGCTCTGCTCGACTGCCATCACCTCGGTGGGCGGCGGCTCGATCACGGTGGCGAGCTGCTCGGCGACCTCGGCGCGTTGGGCCTCCACGGTGTTCGCAGATCGCAGGCGCCGCCCGACAGCAGCACCCATCGCGGCCAGCGCAGCCACCGAGGAGAACGACACGATGAAGCGTCGGCGGCCGGCTGGTTCCTCGAGGAGGCTCTCCGCAGCGAGCGCGGCTGCTGCGACTGCGAGCAACCACCGGGTGGTCAGCCATCCGGCCAGCGCAGCAAGCGCAGCGACCACCACCGAGAGGCCATCGGAGTGAAGCGGACTGCGGACCGCCGCCCAGGCCCCGGCCAGCCCGAAGACGGCGTAGACCGTCCCGAGGATCGCCGGTCTGCGGATCGAGGCGGCCGCGGTCGCGGCGCCGACGGCGAGCGTGATGACGACGATCCCGGTGATGAGCACGGGTTTGTTGGTGGTACCGAAGACCTCGATCGCCGCTCCAGCCGTCTCGGCGTCGGCCTGGCGGATCACCACGTCGGCGACAGCGATCACGAGCGACGCGACCCGCCTGCTGAGACCGGCGAGAAGCTCGCCGACCGCGAGCGCGACACCCGCGCCGGCGAGCCCAGCGGCCGCAGCGTGCGGGCGCGAGACGCTGCTCGGTGGCGGTGTGGGGTCTGTCGTGTCCTCGATGACAGCGGTGTCGGTCATTGCGGCTCCCTCACGACTCACGGGGTAACGCACCGCCGCCCGGACCGGTTCCCGATCCGGCCCGAACATCACGCGTCGAGTGCGCCGCCGTCGAACTTGAGGTCCGCCCCCGTGAGATGCCAGGCATGTTCGCTCGCGAGGAAAGCCACCAAGCGGCCCACGTCTTCAGGGTCGGGAATGCGTTCCGTGAGATTGGGCATGGTGTTGGCCAGCGCCCACGCTTCGGCGTCGGCCCACGTGACGTCGTCGCCGCCCAACTCCCGCGCCGCCCGAACCGTCACGCCCTGCCGGACCTCCGCCGTGGCGATCATCCCCGGCGACACCAGGTTGGCGGTGATGCCGGACCCTCGGAGATCTTTGGCCAGCGAGCGCACGAGCACGGGAAGCGCACCCTTCGCCGAGTAGTAGTCGGGGTTGCGGGCTCCCGGACGTTCGGTGCCGACAGTGCCGAGAAAGACCACCCGTCCGTAGCCGGCCTCGCGCATCGCGGGGAGCACCCGCTGGGTGAGCCGAACTGCGGTGAGCACGTTGCGCTCCCAGCCGTCGACCCACTCGTTCGCCGGTGTCCCCCAGTCGGACCGACCGGGTGCTCCGTAGTTGTTGATCAGAAGCTCGACCGACCCCCAGAGCGCCTCGATCTCGCCGACGAGCGCCTCGATGTCGTCCGCTGATCCCAGGTCCCCTGCGACCGCGAGGGCAGCTCCGCCGTCTGCTTCGATCGAGGCGACGACCTCATCGGCCTGGCCTGGCTCGAACCCGTGCACGGCCACCCGCGCGCCCTCGGCCGCCAGGATCCGTGCCGTCCCGGCGCCGGTCCCTCGATACCCACCTGAAACGAGGGCGATCCGCCCCGCGAGTCCGAGATCCATGGGTCCTCCCTCAGCCGAGCAGCTCGCAGTGAACGGTACCCACCGACAGCAGCCGGTCCCCGTTGCCGACGTCGACGATCTTGACACGAGCCGACACGGTCGACCCGGCGCTCGCCAAGCGCTCTGCTCGGACCTCGAAGGGCCCGCCCTTCGCCTGCGCGAGATAGTGCACGTCGGCGGAATGGCAGCGTGCAGCACGGCCGGTCTCGAGGCCGCTCAAGTGGACGGCTGCTTGTTCCATGAGCACCACCACTGCGCCGCCCTGGATCGACCCGAACGAATTGTGGATCCGGACGTGGTGGTCGAGATCGAGAATCGGCTCGTCGGGTCGCGGGCGAGCTCCGACGTACTCGTCGAGGGGCGGCCGGGGATCGAGCGGCTCGTCCTCGCGGTACTCCACCACGGATGCACCGACCTCACTGGCCGCGGGGTTGTCCGATCGCGCCGGCAGGCGCGCGTATGTGCAGATCGATCGCGCCAACTCGCCGATGTCGTCGCTGACGCGGGTCTCGGTGACCAGGTTGTTGCGGCCGACGCGCAGAGGCGCGCAATGAGCGACCACCTCGGCGCCGACGGCGGCGCGGTCGAGCACGGTTCCGAGATGCAGTGTGGCGACCCAATCCGGAGTCACCTGCTGGACGCCATGGTGGCCGGCGACGGAGTCGACCAGCGTGGCGATGGCGCCGAGGCGCAGCCAGCCATCGGAGTCGCACAGATCGGCGTGTGTCGGCATCGTCGCCTCGAGGCTCCCGTCAGGCAGCGGACGGTGGAGCAACTCCAGGTGACGCAGGATGTGGTTCTGGTGGGGATAGGTGCGGCGAGCCACGGCCGACGATCCTAGATGGGGACGAGATCGTCGGATCGGGAACCATTCGCGCGTCGGGCGTGTTCAGGGGGCATGACATTTCTCCGCGCCCACTGGAAAGTGACCGTCCCGACGGCCGCAGTGCTCGCAACCGTCGCGGCCGATACCCACGTGCCAGCGGCCGCGGAGATCGTCGAGTTGTTGCGTGGTGAGTTCCGCCCAAGGAGCCATCCAGGTAGCGGACAGGCGATCGTGCTCAACGACGGCACCGCCCAGCGCTTCCTGCGTTTCGAGGGCTTCTCCACCGACAACGGACCAGATCTCAACGTCTATTTGTCCGCGGCGCCACCCGATGCGAGCGCAGACGAGTTCGACGACGACTTCATCGACCTCGGAGACCTCACGGGCAACATCGGATCGCAGAACTACGAGATCCCGCCAGACGTCGACCTGGAGCGCTACTCCACCGTGGTCGTGTGGTGCGTGAGGTTCGGGGTGGATTTCACGGTGGCCGAGCTCGCCGCTTGACCGGGCGTCGTCGCGGCCGACGGGTCCGACGTGACCAGCGTCAGCTCGAGCGCCGAGACACTCCATGAGGAGAGCCGCCAGCGTCGCCACGGGACAGGGTTCTGGCAGAAGGTGTCGGGGCTTCTTCTCAACGAGCCACCTGCCGGCGATCATCCGGCTCCACCGTGTACACGCCACGATGGCGACGTCGAGACGCTCCCGCATGACGCGGACGACGTCCTCGCGGGGATGCCGAGCGATCACTTCGCCGAGCTCTTCGACCCGCCCACGACGTTGGCGAGCAGCGTCGGCGTCGAGCTGCCCCCTCCCGGCATCGACGGCGCCCTCGAGCCCGTTGACCTCGCTCCGCCCAAGCAGTTCGCGTTCGCAGGCGACCGCGTCGAACTCGAGCCGATCACCGTGATCAGGCGCGAGGGCCTGCGCGTGGTCCCGCCGCTGCATCAGTTCGAACCGGACGACGATCCGGCGGGGGCGCTCGAGGTGGACCTCGAAGATCCGGACACCGACCACCTAGATCTGGACGACGGCGAGACCGTGACGGACGGGCCGATGGAGTCTCGGGAGGCCGCGTCGAACGACGACCTCCTCGCAGCGATCCGTTCGGGCCGCGATCTCCGTGCCTCGATAGCCGACCATGCGGCCAACGGGCCGACCGCAGACGACGAGCCCATCGCTCTCATGCCGCCGGCACCGGTCTCTCGCGATGGACTCGATTCGGCCATCGGAGCCCTGCGGCTCG
>CAYUBX010000275.1:0-5204 GCA_964443165.1 uncultured Acidimicrobiales bacterium | reverse complement strand
CTGGGTGATAGTCGGGATAGGAGGGAATCAGGTGGAACGAACAGGGCGTGTTCGCCTCGAGGTACCGGAGCATCTCGGGCCCAGCGTCGACGAACGCCGCCGCCATGTCAGAGTCGATCTGCCCGAGTGACAGGGCATCGAGGTAGTCCAGAGCGCCCGCGCGCGAATCCTCGACGCCGGCCTCCTCCTGCAAGTGGTTGTTGGGCATCCAGATGATGCCCCCGCTCATCGCGCTGGTGCCGCCGATGAGGTCGGTCTTCTCATAGAGGCCGACGTCGGCGCCCTCGTCTGCGGCTGCGATCGCCGCGACCATTCCCGCAGCTCCACTCCCGAGTACGACGACGTCGTGGACCGCGTCGGCCTCCGGCGGCGCCATCAGGTCGGTCGGACCCAATGACCCTGCTCGTCGAAGACCAGATCCGCGAGCTCGCCGGAAACGACCTCGGGGTCGGCGCCGAGCGCGACGGGCACCTTCTGGTAGTTCCACTTCATCACGTCGAGCGTGAGCTCGATGATCTGCTCGCGGGTGAAATGCCGATGCAGTCGATCCCGCAAGGAGGGTGGAAGATCGCCCGGCTGAGTCATCAGCGCATCGGCCAGGTCGAGCGCGGCCTTCTGGACGTCGGTGAGAACCTCGCTCGTCTCGCGCCGACCGAGCTCCCCCACGAGGCCCTCATCGAGGCCGTTCTGCTTGGCAACTGCCGAGCGAAGCGACAGTCAGGTGTGGCAGTCGTGGTAGGTCGCGCACCGAAGGCGAACCAGCTCCGTCGTCACCGGATCGACCGCGTCGTTGCGCACCGCCGCGGCGGCGAACTCCATGAGAGCGCCCATCATCGTCGCGTCCCCCCCCACGGGCGCAACGCGCGGGGAACGCGAGGTCGACGCTTCGGCGGTCACAGCACCCCGTCCCAGATCAGCTCGAGGCGCATCCGCTGCTCTACCACCAACAGAGCGTTCGCGAAGTCGACGAGCCCTTCGTCACCGAGGTGATCGCGGAGCGGCGCGACCAGCTCGTCCGTCATCGAGGCGACATCGAGGACGTAGTGCTCGGTGTAGGCCAGAGCGGCTGTCTCCCTGTCCGTGAATCCCCCAGAAGACCACTGGGCCAGCTGACGTCGCTCCACCTCGCTCAACCGGAGCTTCACGCCTTCAACACCGAGGAGCATCGCCATTCGGTCCCGACACAGCCTCAGCAACGAGGGGTCCGTCGCCGCCCACGCCGCATCGTGCGCCGCTTCGAGGTGAACCAACGAGTCGGTCCCGTCGAGCACGTCGGCGAGTCGCATGGGCCAATCGTATCCGCCGCTCCCTGGCGGGAGCCACGGTCGACGAGCCGGACCCAGCGGGTGTCGGGTAGAACAGACACGACCGACGCCGGGAAACGAGGGGAATCATGACGACCGCCGCAGCTGCGATCTTTCACGGCAAGGACGCCGAGGAGCCGATCACGATCGAAGAGATCCACGTCGACGACCCTGCCGACGACGAGGTTTTGGTTCGAACCGCAGCGTGCGGCGTGTGTCACAGCGACCTGCACTTCATGCAGGGATCGATCGCCGGCCCGCGGCCGCCGGTGGTTCCGGGCCATGAGCCGGCCGGAGTCGTGGAGGCTGTCGGGAGGAACGTCACGGCGGTCGCCGTCGGCGATCACGTGATCGCCTGCACCTCGATGTTCTGCGGGTCGTGTCGCCAGTGCGTTCTCGGCCGGCCTCACCTGTGCACCAACCGGCACTACTGCATGCGACCCAAGGACGCGCCGCCGCGACTGAGCCTCGACGGCAAGCCGCTCAAGCAGTTCGCTGATCTGTCGGGCTTCGCGGAGATGATGCTGCTGCACGAGCGCGCGGTGGTGAAGATCCCAGACGACATCCCTCTCGACCGGGCGGCCCTGGTGGGCTGCGCGGTCACCACGGGCGTCGGCGCAGCGCTCAACACGGCCCAGATCACCCCGGGATCGTCCGTCGCGGTGTTCGGCTGCGGTGGAGTGGGTGTGTCGGTGATCCAGGGAGCGCGGCTCGCGGGTGCCCGCCAGATCATCGCCATCGACCTGCTCGAGTCGAAGCTGGAATCGGCGAGACACTTCGGCGCCACCGACACGATCCTCCCCGGCGAAGATCCGGTCGTGAAGCGGATCAAGCGAATGAGCGGCGGTGGCGTGGACTTCGCCTTCGACGCCGTCGGCCTGCCGAATCTGGCGGCGGACTGCCTGTACGCGCTGGCGCCGCGGGGCAAGGCGGTGATCGTCGGGGCGATTCCCACCGGCATGAAGCTCGAGCTCGAACCGGGTCACTTCTACGTGGAGAAGACGCTCACCGGCTCCATCATGGGATCCAACCGGTTCCACATCGACGGCCCGCACTACCTCGAGCTCTATCGCCAGGGTCGACTCGATCTCGACGCGATGATCAGCGCACGGCGCCCGCTCGGGGAGATCACCGCAGCCCTCGACGACCTCGAAGCCGCCGCCGTCACCCGAACGGTGATCGAGTTCAGCTGAGGCTGAAGCGTTCGCGCAGGACGTACTTCTGGATCTTGCCCGACGGCGTACGGGGCATCTCATCCACCACCTCGAGCCGCTCGGGCCAGAACTGCTTCGCCATCCCCTCGTTCTCGAGGTGGGAGGTGAGGTCGCGGAGCGAGGGGGCCTCGGCTGCCGGAACGATGACCGCGCACCCGCGCTCGCCGAGCCGGTCATCGGGGATCGCGACCACCGCCACGTCGGTGACCCCAGGATGGCGCAGGAGCAGATCTTCGACCTCGGCCACAGGAACGTTCTCTCCGCCACGGATGATCAGGTCCTTGGTTCGGCCGACGATGCGAATCCCTCCATCGGGTCGAAGGCGGGCGATGTCGCCGGTGTCGAACCAGCCGTCACCGCGTGACGAGTCCTCGTAGAGGTCCGATCGGTGGAAGTACCCGACGAACTGGCTTGGCCCTCGGGTGTGGAGTGCTCCCGATTCGCCGACCGCCACGGGCAGGCCTTCTTCATCGACGATCCGGAGCTCCATGTGGTCCATCAGCTGGCCGTCAGAATCGGCCACCAGTCCGACAGGGTCGCCGGGACGAGTGGCTGTGACGATCAGGTTCTCGGTCATTCCCCAGACGGCGATGAGTTCGGCGTCGAGCACGCGCCGCGCGTCCTCGACGACCTTGGGGGGAATGGGCGCTCCACCGCACACGAAGTAGCGGAAGCTGCTCAGGTCGTGGGGAGTGCGCTCCTGGGCTGCGATGAGGTCGACGGCGAACGCGGTCGCAGAGACGGTCCACGCGATCCGTTCACTCTCGATGGCGTGGAGGAGAGCTTCGGCGTCCCAGACGTCCTGGTAGACGATCGTGGCACCCATGCTCAGGGGCTTGACCATCCCGAGGGCGAAGCCGGTCTGATGGGCCAAGGTCGACGCCATGAAGCAGACATCGTCGCCGCCGAGGCCGAAGACGTCGGTGACCGCGCGAGTCCCGGACTTGACGGTGTTGTGGGTGTGCAGCACGCCCTTCGGTTCACCCGTCGTACCCGACGTGAACTGGATCTGAAGAAGATCGTCCGCATCCGGCCGGCGGGCGGCGAGCTCGGTGTCGAGCGCGGGATCTTCTTCCCACGGGTGCTGGATGAGCTCGGCGAAATCGAGCGCTCCCTCCGCGCTGTCCCCCACCGTGATGATGTGTTCCAGCGAGTCCACTCGTTCGCGAACGCCGGCGGCCATCGCCGCATAGTCGAACCCGCGCCACGTGGTGGGCGTGAACACGACGGAGCTCTCGGTGCGCCCGACGATGAACTCCACGTCGCGGTGTCGCAGAATCGGCACCAACGGGTTCACGGTGGCGCCGGCTCGCAGGATCCCATAGCCGATCGACACGAACTCCCAGCCGTTCGGCAGCTGCAGCGAGACGACGTCACCCTTCTGGACGCCGAGGTCGATGAGCATCGCCGCAACGCGTCGGCTCAGCAGCTCCAGTTCGCCGTAGGTGCGCCGGGTGGGCTCGTCTGTGCCCGCGGTGAAGCACACCGTGGCGGTCGTGTCTGGCTGCGCGGCGGCGACCACGAGGAAGTCGTCCACGACGGATCGGTCGTCCGTCCAGCCGTTCGCCCGGTAGCCGCCGGTGACCTTCGGGTCCAGCTGGAGGCGACCCGGGGTCTGAGCCGTCACGATCCCTGACCGCGGGCCAGCGACGCCGGCGACTGCTTCGTGTCGACCCAGCCGACGGTCATTCCCGCCGCGAGGCCGCCGTCGACCGGGAGGTCCACGCCGTTGACCCAGCCGCTCTCGCCGGCCAACAGCCAGGCGACGACCTGAGCCTCGTCGTCGGGAACGCCGACACGTCCGATCTGCTCGTTCATCCACGCCATCTGTTCGGCGCCCGCATCGGTCTCGAAGTACGGGAACAGCGGAGTGTCCACCGGTCCCGGGCTGACGGAGTTGACCCGGATACCTCGCCCAAGCAGCTGGCCGGCGAGTTTCTTGGTGTAGGAGACCACCCACTCCTTGGACAGCACGTAGGCATTGGGACCGCCGCGGTCGTATGCCTTCGCGACCTCGATTCCCGCCTCGAAGTCGGCTGCGGCGTCGAGTTCGGCGATGCGGTCGAGGTGCCGCTGCCACGCCATGCCGGCCAGCGAGGCGATGTTGAGGATCGAGGCGCCGTCGTTGAGCTTCCCAGCGGCGAGAAGGGCGTCCGTGACATGGCGGAGGCCGTAGACGTTGACCCGAAGGACCAGCTCGGCCCCCATGCTTCCCGCCACGCCGGCAATGTTGCCCAGGCCGTCGAAGGTTCCGTCCAGCTCGGCGACGGTTGCATCGATCGACGCCGGGTCGGACAGGTCGCAGTGGTGGTGTGCGCTGGCGCCATCGGGCGCATGCTTGACGTCGAGGTTGACCACCTCGTGACCGGCAGTAACCAGCCGGTTGAGCGTGGCGTTGCCGATGCCGGTCGACCCGCCCGTCAGCAGAATCCTCTTCCCCATGAGCCCCCCTCTGGCGTTGGTGCATGTGATGTTGCCCCGAAGTCTCCCACGCACCAGACCCCACCGCCCGAGCCACCCCTATCGCCACCCTCCGGGGTTGGTTCTTCACCCCCAGCGGTCGCTAGGGGTCAGACGAGTGTCCGACACGTGTCTGACCCCGTTGGGCTGGCGACCCGAGGCCGGTGGGGTGGGTCAGTGGGCGATGAGGTTGAGGAGGACCTGGCGGCCGGCGGCGAGTTCTGCG
>CAYUBX010000274.1:0-5210 GCA_964443165.1 uncultured Acidimicrobiales bacterium | reverse complement strand
CAACCGCCGCCCTGCTCGCGCTCGGCGCCTGCGGTGGCGGCGACAGCGACGCCGACGCCGCGGGCACCAGCGCACCGGACTTCAGCGCTGTGCGGGCGACGAGCTCGACCACGACCACCGACGCCCCGACCACGACCACGACCCAACCCCCGCTGCAGCTCACCGACAACGCCAAGCTGTCCACCGCAGGGCTCGGCCCCGTGCGCGTCGGCATGACCGTCGAGGAGGGTGAACGAGTCTCGGGCGTCAACCTGGTGGCAGACGACCTCGGTGACGAAGCCTGCCGCTACTACACACCCGATCGCGGCCCCACCGGCGTCTCGTTCATGGTGAGCGCCGGTGAGATCGTCCGGATCGACATCGCGAGCGGGCCGATCACCACGCTGTCCGGCTACGGCGTCGGGTCCGCCAAAGACGAGATCGTCGAAGCATTCGGCGAGCGCATCGAGACCTCTCCGCACCCCTTCACCGACGGCGAGTACGTGGTCTTTGTCCCGGTCGACGAGGTCGACGCGGACAAGCGGGTGATTTGGGAGACCGACGCCGACGGCATCGTCACGGCCATGCGTGCCGGGCGCGTCCCCTTCGTGGACTTCACCGAGGGCTGCGCCTAGTCGTTCAGCTCGCCACGGTGTCCCAGAAGTTCTCGACGACGTCGAGCCACAGCTGGGTGGTGAGGGCGAGCGAATCGATGTCGACCCGCTCGTCGTGACCGTGGAACCGCGCCATGAAGTCGCCGCTGCTCACCCGATCGCTGAACAAGCCGGCGCCATAGGCCACCGCCCCCTTTTCCCGGTAGAAGCGAGCGTCGGTCGCGCCCACGATCAGGCTGGGGATGAGAGGCGCTCCGGGGTGTGCCTTCTGCATCAGCTCCTGCAGCAGATGCCACATCGGAGTGTCTGCGGTGCTGAACGTGGCGGGATCGTCGTGGATGTGCTTGATCTCGACCTCATCGAACAGCTCCCCCAACGCCTGACGCAGATGCTCGTTGACGTTGTCGCTGTCGCCTGGCGCCGTGCGGATGTCGACGTCGATCTCCACGGTGTCCGGGATGACGTTGGTCTTGATCCCGCCGTGCATCACGTTGGGCGAGAACGTGGTGTGGCTGCAGGCGTGCAGGTGCCTGGCGAGCGCGGGTGAATCGAGGCCGGCGATCGCGTCCCACACGCTCTCGGGGTCGAGAAGCGCGGCTTTCGTGTCATCGTCGAGGGTCAACGTGGAGACCTGGTGCTGCCACATCTCGGTGAGCTTCGCCGCCGGGCGGTAGTCGGCGAGCCGACGGACAACCTCGGCCGCTTTGATGAGCGCGTTGTCCGCACCGAAAGGCATCGAGCCGTGTCCGGGGGTGCCCTTGATCGTGAGCCGACGCCATCCGAGGCCCTTCTCGCCTGCGGCCATGGTGATCTTCTTGCCATCGGGTGTCGCGGTCGGCAGACCACCGAACTCGGTGAGGACGTAGTCCGCGGCCATCGCGTCCCAGTGGTTCTCCATCATCCACTTGGCGCCGTAGGTGCCGCCGGCTTCTTCGTCAGCGACTCCGAAGTACACGAGATCGCCCTTGGGGCGGAACCCGCTGCGCGCGATGTGCCGGAACGCAACCGCCATCGACGAGGTGAGGTTGAGCATGTCGACCGCGCCCCGACCCCAGACCTCGCCGTCGATCACGTCGCCGCTGAACGGCTCACGGCTCCACCCGTCCTCGCTGACCGGCACCACGTCGGTGTGCCCCATCAAGCACAGGCTCGGCGCGTCCGGGTCGGTGCCCTCGATGCGCGCCACCATCGACCTGCGACCGGGAAGACAGTCGAAGTGCTCCATCTCCACTCCTGGGCCCTCCAGGTACGTCTCGAGGAGGTCGCTGTTGCGAACCTCCTCCCCCGACGCCCTGTCGCCAGTATTCACGCACTCGTTGCGGATCAGCTGCTGCAGGAGCTCGACCGTGTCGTTGGTGAGTCCGGGATCGGTGTGGGAGAGATCGGCCATGAACCGATGCTAGGAGCAGCAACCACTGGGGCGCGTCACCGCCGCTACGGTTCGCAGCAATGACCGACACCGACACCCTGGACGAGTTCCGGGCCCGCACCACCGACTTTCTCGAACGATCGGTACGATCCGGAGACGCCTGTCCTGCGTACGGCGCGATCCTGTCTCCGGCCCTGTACGAACAGGCGATGCACTGGCAGGCCCACTGCTACGCGACCGGTTGGGCTGGCCTGCACTGGCCCACCGAACACGGCGGGCAGGGGCTCTCTCGTTCCCACAACATCGTGTGGCACGAGGAGTGCGCGAAGGCCGAGGTTGCCCCGTATCTCAACCTCCAGGGTCTGGTTCTGGCGGGCGAGGCCATCATTCGTTCCGGCACCGACGCGCAGAAGGACCGATTCCTCCGCTCGACGCTGTCCTCGGAGATCCTCTGGTGCCAGCTGTTCTCCGAGCCGGGGGCCGGATCCGACCTGGCCGGGCTGTCGAGCTCGGCGGTGGCCGATGGCGACCGTTTCATCCTCAACGGGCAGAAGGTCTGGTCGTCCAACGCCCACTTCGCCCAGTACGGGATCCTCATGGCGCGCACCAATCCCGAGGAGCCGAAGCACAAGGGGATCTCGTTCTTCCTGCTCGACATGGCCCTTCCCGGCATCGAGGTGCGGCCCATCACCCAGATGACGGGCGACCGGGAGTTCTGCGAGGTCTTCTTCACCGATGTCGAGGTTCCCGCGGAGGCCCTCCTGGGGGGCCTTCACGGAGGGTGGGCTGTCGCCATGGCAGTTCTGATCGACGAGCGGGGCGGCGCCGGTGGGGCCGGGGTGATCGCGCTGCAGCGACGGCTCGCGGCGATGGCCGAGGGGGCGGGAACGCTCGATGCCCTTGAGCGGCAGGCGATGGCCGGCGTTCTGAGTCGTGGACGGGCCCTGCAGGCGCTCATGGAGCTGAAGGGCGAGGACGCGCAGACCGCCAACGTGGCCAAGCTCTTCAACAGCGATCTCGGCTACGACGAGGCCGGCCTCAACGCCCAGCTTCGCGGCGCGTACGCCATGCTCGACGGACCCGACACCGAGCGCCTCCTCTACTCACCGGGGATGCGCATCGCCGGCGGCTCGAGCGAGATCCAGCGCAACATCATCGGCGAACGTACCCTCGGGCTCCCCCGCGACCCCAGCCCGCTCCAGGAGGCCTCGAGTCGTCAGGCGACCTAACGGAAGAGATCGAGAACGGAGTCGGCTCGATTGGGGCTCGATGTGGCGCGGACCTTGCCGTCGGTGACCGAAAAGTCGTCGATGCCCAACGCTCCCCGCACATCGGCCGTGTCGGCCGCGAGGTTGTCGTCGAGCTGGATGCCAGTCGCGTCGGCGATGCGGTTGAGCCCTTCGAACGCTGCGACGGTCCCGGCGGCTTCGGCGAGCCCGGCATCGCCGACCGCGGCGCGCAGCTCGGCCCGAGCTGCCGCGAGGTCAGCGCCGCCGGTGACCGCTTCTGTGGTGAAGCGCACCAGCGCGGGGCCCGCCTCGACCCCGGCACCAGCCGCCATCTCGAGGGCATCGACATCGCCGTCGTGTGCTTCGCCGCTCGCACGGAGCAGCGCCACATGGGCAGCCGTTCAGTAGAAGCACTCGTTCATCTTCGACACCGTGGCTGCGATCAGCTCCACTTGCGGCCGCTCGAGCGGGCGCTCCCACACGAGCTGGGCGAACTCGGGGCCCCGGCTGTACTGCTGGTTGACGACGCCACGCCACACATCTGCGGTCTGGGGCACGAGCGACGCAGCGCGGGACACGTTGGCCAGCGTCTTGTCGAGCGATTGGCTGACGAAAGCGCCGACGTCACCGACGCCCTCAGGACGAACCCGATCGGGCTCACCGTCGCCCGCTGCTGGTAGCGGGCGAAGCGGAGACCCGAGCGCCAGGGCGAACCCATCGATCGCATACCTCGTCGCCACGATCGCCGCGAGCTCTACGTAGCTCTCCTCGCCGAGCGCCGCGCACATCGATTCCGCCCAGTCGCGAGTCAGACGGCCGGGGTCGCTGGCGATCCGATGCACGGCCTCCACCGCCGCACCGGGCAGCGCGGACCCCTCTCGAGACCGGCTGTGCGCGCCGCTCGCTGCGTTGGGAGACACGGCGGCCTTCTGCTCGTCGCACAGGCCGCATGAGCCCGCAGCTCGCGACTCGGCGAGGATCGCAACCCGTTGCGGGCCGGTCCACCAGGTCCCGCACTCCCCCAACCGACGCCAGGCGTCGGCGTGGATCTCGCCGAAGGTCGGGTCGACCTCGACGCCGCTGTCTCCGTAGCTCCAGTCGGCCGTTCCGTCCGTCACTGTCATGGAGCCACGGTACCCGTGCCATGCTGAATGGGCTCGACCGCGCACCCGTGGAGGCGTCGATGTCCGTCAAGTTCTGCTGGTTCAACCTCATGCCCTGGCCAGAGCTGCCAGACGATTTCAAGGAGAACCACCGCTCGGTCTGGGTCGACATCGACCAGTCGCTGTTCGATCCCGAACGGGCCAACGGGCTCTACCACGAGTACATGGACCAGCTCGAGTTCGCCGACGAACTGGGCTTCGATGGCATCGGCGTCAACGAGCATCACCAGAACGGCTACGGCATCATGCCGAGCCCGAACATCATCGCCGCCGGCTTGGCCAGACGAACCTCCAACGCAGCGATCTGCGTGATCGGCAACTCGATCGCGCTGTACAACCCGGCCCATCGAGTCGCCGAGGAGTTCGCGATGCTCGACTGCATCAGCGGCGGACGGCTCGTCGCAGGCTTCCCGGTCGGCACACCGATGGACACCAACTTCACGTACGGGCAGATCCCCGCCCTCACACGAGACAAGTACGACGAGGCGCACGAGCTGATCATGCGTGCCTGGCACGAGGACGAGCCCTTCGCCTTCGACGGCAAGTACAACCAGCTCCGCTACGTGAACATCTGGCCGAAGCCGATCCAGAAGCCACACCCGCCGATCTACATCCCCGGTGGCGGGTCGATCGAGACCTGGGACTTCTGCCTCGACCACGATTACAACTACAGCTACCTCAGCTTCACCGGTCACAAGGCCGGGCAGACCCTGATGGACGGCTACTGGAACAGGGTCGCCGAGCTCGACAAAGACGAGTCGCCGGGACGAGCCTCGTTCGCCCAGATCATCTGCGTCGCCTCCACGGACGAAGAGGCAGAGGAGCTCTACGCAGAGCACATGCGCTACTTCTTCAA
>CAYUBX010000273.1:0-5220 GCA_964443165.1 uncultured Acidimicrobiales bacterium | reverse complement strand
GGTCACGATTCCTGCTCTCACCACGCCGTCGCCATTCGTCCCCACCCGCACCGACGTGTCAGGGGCATCTCCAGATGCCCATGCCCGGAGACCCATCAGGTCGGGCCGCCACAGATCATCGCGTTCGCGTCCAGGCGGCAGCGGGTCAAACGCTGCCAGGCGAGGAAGCAGCGCCTCAACTGCCTCCGCATCCTCGGTGGTCGCTGCTCTCGTGTCGATCTCCACCCACGAAACTGTCGCACGCGGACCGCGACACGGCCTCACATCACGGGCTCCCCATTCACCGCCGCCCTGCTTTCGATGGTCTCGGCTCAACCCGGGGAACGCTGCGGGAGAAGCCGGCTGCCTCCTCAGACAGAATCGGCGACCGGCAATCTGCGCTGTACCGCTCACGTCGCTGGCCAGACCAACCGACCGCTCATGCCGGGGAGGGCTCGACGCCGACCTTGGACCCTGGTTGGGTCCGACCGCGCTGTGTTGTCTCACCCGGGGAGGCGGCTTGATGTCTGAGCTACTCGCTTGGCTCCCTGCGGTCGTCGTGCTCATGTGGAGGGTGAGGCACCAGAGGCGGCCGAGGATCTCGCCCATTGGGTGAGCCCTGGTTTCTTTATGAGGTCGAGCTCGATGCGGTGCTGAGAGGGTTGCTGGTCAGCAAGCTTCGGAGCATCCAGGCCACTTTCTCGTGAACGGCGATGCGCGCCGATAGCAGGTCGGCGGTGCCAGGGTCATCGGCGGCCTGAGCAGCTTCTGTGACGGCGCGTGCTCCTCGTGCGAGACACTCGTGGTCAGCGACCAGGCGAAGGATCATCTCATCGGCGGCGGTCATCGTTGCATCAGGCATGGCATTTCCTTTCACGCTGTGTGGCGATCACGTACCCGCCGTCCAACTGCCCTAAACGGTGATCTTGCGTACCTGTTCAGGAAACCGCTCCAGCCGCTCCTCTGGAGTTGACCCGGTTTCCTGACACCGGATCCTGGAGTTTGTTCCAGGCGAAGGAGGCCCGGATAGGTCGTCCATCGAAGTGTCCTGAGGACTGGCCTGCCTTGCGGGCCGACTCCATGCGGCGCGCATATGGCGTCGATGACCTTCACCGGAGCGTTCTGATCGACCGCGTCGCTTCCATCAATCCCTCAGACGTGGACTTGCCCCAACGAGGCAGAGCTTCGAACAGGCCCCTGCCTGACTTCGCGCGGGGCGAGCTCGAGGCAGAACTCGAGGAGTGGCTCGAGCACAAGTTTGAGGTCCTCGACGACCACGGATAGCCGCTGCGTCGCGGCTTCAGACCAGTGGCGATCTGCACTGGTGAAGGCGCTGGCGAAGGGAACCAGGGTCTCATCGATCGCAGCGGACTTGCCGTGACGGACCTGACTCTTGGGACCCCTCCGCCACCGGAGCCTTGCCGAGACCCTCGCAAACCGCTCAGCTGGGATTCGACTTCGACTGAGCACGCACTGACCAGCACGGATCACTCAACCTCTCGAGGCTGCGCCGATCCGTCTCTGTGATTCATCGCGGCGGGGGGGGTTATGGTTCATCTGCTCAAGAGGAGGACCCAATGAAGCGATTCATGATCGAGCGCGACATTCCCGAGATCGGCACCGCAGAACGCGACCAGCTGCGCGACGCCGCTACCCAGTCGAACTCTGTCCTGACTGCGATGCAATCCGAAGGCAAGGGCATCCAGTGGGAGCACTCCTATGTGGTGCAAGACAAGACCTTCTGCGTCTACCTGGCTGACTCGACAGAGCTCATCGACGAGCACGCGGAGCGCAGCGGGTTCCCGGCGAGCATCGTGACCGAGATCGGCAAGATCATCGACCCTGTCACCGCCGAGGGCTGACTGTCTCGATGAGTGACCTCCGAGACCAAGCGCTCTAACGGCGCTCGGTCTCGCTCCCAGGGAGCTACTCACCTGCTCGCTCATGCCGGTTGGGACTCGTTGGTTCCGTCTTGGCGGAGTGTTGTGAGGACGTAGGCGACGACGGAGTCGGCCGATACGGTCAGCGGTCCTGATCGAGCTGACCCCGGCGCAAGCCGGCAACCTGCGGCGCTGGAACTTCGGCCTGACCGCGCTCCATGCCGTGCAGGCCGCGCTGATCCTTGCGTTGGCCGGCAGCTTCTCGATCGCGATCACCACCGCGCCACCACAGGGACCACCCGGAACCCGCCTTCCCGACGCAGAAGCGCTGCTGGATGTCGCCATCGGTCCGGTCATCGCGCTGTTTCTCGCTCTGGCCGCCGCGGATCATCTCCTCACGGCGACGGTGGGACGCTCGATCTACGAGACCGACCTGCGTCGCGGCATCAATCGGTTCCGCTGGATCGAATACTCCGTCAGCGCAACGGTGATGGTCCTGCTCATCGGGGCCTACTCGGGCATCACCGAGATCACCGCAGTCATCGGAATCGCAGGCGCGAACGTGGGCATGATCCTGTTCGGCTGGCTCCAGGAGCGCTTCAACCCGCCTGAGCGGTCCACGACCACGATGCTCCCGTTTTGGTTCGGCACCCTGGCCGGCATCAGCCCCTGGATCGCCATCTGGTTCAACGTCGTCAGTGCCGACGAGGTACCCGGGTTCGTGTACGGCATCGTCGTGGTGGAGACCGTGCTGTTCTTCAGCTTCGGTCTCAACCAGTGGCTCCAGTACCGCCGCGTCGGCGCGTGGTCGAGCTACCTGTACGGCGAGAAGACCTATCTGGTGCTGAGCCTGGTCGCCAAGTCGCTGCTCGCCTGGCAAATCTACGGCGGCTCGCTCGCACCCGACTCCTGACCACTCGACAGCAGGCAACACCTGCGACATCGGGTTGCTCAGGGACGCGACCGGGCTCATGGCGCCTCGCGTTCACGCGAATGTCGTGCACACGGTGGGTGAGGGCGACGGCAACGCGGATCCAACTGCTTGCACGACTGGGGCGGAGTGCGAACTGACGACTGCTCTCTCACGTCGGATCGGCATTCTGCCACCGGCTCCGCCAAGGCCGTGTACGTCGGCCGCTCTCCAGGACTCGGAGCTGAATCCCGGAGACTGGGACGCGATACACGACGTCGCGACCCTCGTCGTACCCCTACTCGGAGAACACGGCGCGGAAGTCTTCTTCTGCCATATCGACCTCCTCATTCCATCGCCGCAATCTCGCGGTCAGCGCTCGGCCGCAGGTGCGATGGTCTCGGCCAACTCCTCCACCGCATCGCGGATCTTCGTGGGGTTCGACGTTGGAGGAGCAACGACGAGACGGTCGACGCCGATGTCCTCGAGTTCCTTCACCCGGTCGAGCGAGTCGCGGCGCCACGACCAGACCATCGTGGTGTTCTCGATGGCCGCACCGTCGCGGCCCTGCGCGTCTGCCTCACCTCGCACGATCTCGAACAGATGTGCCAACTCCTCGTCGGTCCCCCTGGCCGGGAAGAACCCCGTCCCATACCGACCGGCACGCCTCGCGGCGGCCTCACTGTGGCCACCCACGACAATGGGAATCGATCCCCCGTCCGGCTGCGGCCGCGAGATCGCCTCGTCGAAGCTTACGAAGTCGCCCTCGTAGCTGGCGCGCTCCTGGCTCCACAGGGCCTGCATCGCATCGCAGTACTCGTCGGTGCGTCGACCTCGCTGCGGCCACGACACCCCCAGGGCGTCGAATTCCTCCTGCAGCCACCCCACGCCGATCCCGAGCTCGAACCGATTGTCGGACAGCTTGGCGAGCGTGGCGCATTCTTTGGCCAACACCACCGGGTTCCGTTGCGGAACGATAAGGATGCCGGTCGCCAGACGCACCTCGCTCGTCAGTGCGGCCGCGTAGGTCAGCCACAGGAGCGGGTCGGGAAGATCCGGATCTTCGCCACCTGGGATCTTTCCGCTCTCGTGGTAGGGGTACTGCGACTGATAGCCGTGCGGGATCACGACGTGCTCGACCGCCCAAATCGACTCGATCCCGCATTCGTCGGCGGCAGTGGCCAGCGCGGCAGCGCCCTCACTGGTCGCGTAGTGGCCGGCGTTGGCGAACATGATTCCGAATTTCATGGCCAGACCCTACGGCCAGCGCACGCTCCGAGCGTGTGTGGTCGCTCCAGGGCTGAGTCATCGAGTGCTGCTGAAAGCTCGTCTCCGACCAGCTCATGTCGGAAGTGGAGGTGGAGGGTGGCTGAGCGCCGCGACTATTCGACGATCGCGTCGGCTTCGATCTCGATCACCGAGCCATCCCCCAAGAGGCCGGACACCTCGACCAGCGTCGACGCCGGCCGGATGTCGGCGAACACCGCCCCGTGTGCGCGGACGTAGTCGTCGGCCATGGCGATGTCGGTGACGAAGGATCGGGTCCGAACGACATCGGCGAGAGAGGCTCCGGCCTCATTGAGGGCACGCTCGATCACGCCGAGCACATACATCGTCTGCTCGTAGCAGTCGCCCGGCGCGTGAACCGAACCATCCTCCGTGGTGGCGACCGTTCCCGCGACAGAGATCTGGTGTCCCACCCGCACGGCACGCGAGTACCCGCCGATCTTCTCCCACGGTCCACCACTCGACACGAGTTGACGGGTCATGCTTGCGGTCCTTTCCGCCGATGGACTTCAAGGCGGGCGACGCTAGCTGCCGCGACTCCCCCGACCCGTCACGGAATCGCAACGCGGGTGTGGGAACGTGGAACCGACAGAAGTCGTCTGAGACAACGATGGGCAACGAGGATCAGCCAGGTGGACAGAGTGACGACGAGGAAGTCGTCACCGGCGCGCTCTACGAGCTGACCCTGCGTCCCGAACCCCCATCCGGCCGGGGGCCGCTCGCGGCGGCGGCCGGGTCGGTCATCTGGCCCGGCCTCGGCCACGTTCTCAGCGGGCAACGACGCCGAGGAAGGATCATCGGCGGGACCGTCCTCTTTCTCCTGCTGGTGTCGGTCTGGTGGGTGCTCGAGCAGCGAAGCATCGAGCGAGTGTCGTGGACAGTCCAGCCGACGTGGCTGCGCGCGGCGATCATCGGGAGCATCCTCCTCCTGGCCTTCCGGCTACTCATCGGGCTCGACGCGTACCGGCGTCGACGCACTGCTCTGCACGGAACGCGCCGCAGCGTGTGGCACTTCGCGGCGCTCCTGCTCCTCGTGGCCCTCGCCGCCGCGCCGCACATGGTCATGATCCGCTACGCCTCTGCGCAGCTCGACGTGCTCTACACGGTGTTCGACGCCACCGAGACGGCCGCGGCACGGCCCACCCCTCACCTCCCGACCACCAC
>CAYUBX010000272.1:0-5221 GCA_964443165.1 uncultured Acidimicrobiales bacterium | reverse complement strand
GGAGCAACTGCATCTTCCTGTTCTCGGCGGGCCATCAGACGACGCGCGACACCGTGGGCAACGGCGTCTTGGCCATGTTGCGCGATGGGGATCAGTGGAATCGCCTGGCGTCCGACCCATCCGGCCTGGCCCTCGCCGCGACGGAGGAGTGCCTGCGATACGACGCGCCGGTGGTGCAGAGCTGGGAGGTCGCGTTCGAGGACACCGTGGTCGGCGGGGTGCCGATCGAGGAGGGCGAAGCCGTGTTCCCCCTCCTCGGTGCATGCAACCACGACCCTGAGCGCTTCGACGATCCCGACGAGTTCCGGATCGATCGAGACAACAACATCCCGGTGACGTTCAGCCTCGGTCCGCACCACTGCATGGGCTCTGCGCTGGCCCGCATGGAGGTGTCGATCATCCTCGAACGCTTGGCGACGGTGTTCCCTCGGCTGGAGCTGGCCACCAGCGACGTCACGTGGCGCGACACGGTCGTGTTCCGCGGCCCGCATCGCCTGGACGTGATCGCCGCCTGACGTGTTCGCTCAGGCGGCGTCGGAGCTCCCACCAAGTTCGGCGATGTGGCTCGGATTGTCCTCTCGGTACGAGAGCACTTCGACGATCGCCGGTGTGGCGAACTCGAAGGGCACGTGGAGGACATTGCACACCGCGCGCAGCTGCTTCTCGATGAAGTCCTCCGGGTAGCCACCCACCCGCCACCTGCGATGGAGGGAGAGGCTCACGCCCATGAGCTCCTCGTGGACCTCGCTGGCGTCGCATTGGAACCTCGCGATGTCCATGGCACGCAGGCCCTCGTAGATCCGCTCCATCTCGCCGACGTAGCCCTGCTGGCGCGCGGCGTACGTGGCGTACCACTCGTGCATCAGCTGCGCATCGGACGGGTTGTGGTGGGAGAGATTGGCCAGTTCGGAGACGAACCAGAGGTACGGGGAGATCGTGTTGTCGAAGGACGTGCGCATCGATTCCGCGGCGATGATGGCGGGCGCCTCCTGGTAGCGCTCGTAAACGCCCCACAGTTCCGCGTCGCTGCTCACTCCCATCGGGTCATGAGGGTAGCTTCACCAGCGAGGCGTGAGCTGCAACTGGGCCGCTGATCAGCCGTCGCGGAGTGCTTCCGCGGCGTGCTGCACCGCCTCGATGATCTTCACGTACCCGGTGCAGCGGCAGATGTTGCCGCTCAACTCTTCGCGTACCTGCTGCTCGCTGGGGTCGCTCACCCGGCGGAGGAGGTCGACCGTCGTCAGCACCATGCCCGGAGTGCAGAACCCGCATTGGAGGCCATGACAGGTCCGGAAGGCCTCTTGGACAGGGTGCAGATCATCCGGAGTTCCGAGCGCTTCGATGGTCGTGACGTCGTGGCCTTCTGCCTGCGCCGTGAACATGAGGCACGAACGAACGGGCCTTCCGTCGAGCAGCACCGTGCACGCGCCGCAGACCCCGTGCTCACAGCCGAGGTGTGTGCCGGTGAGCCCCTGGTCGTCGCGCAACCAGTCGGCCAGCAGCCGCCGGTCGGGGATGCCGTCGATGCTGCGAATCTCACCGTTGACCACCACGGTCCCCGAGCCTGGTGACACCGTCGGGAGCGCCGGGTGGGCGTCGTGGGGCTCCACATAGTGGAGCCGCGCGCCGGTGAGGCTGCGGCGGACGAGCACCTCGACCATGTCGCGCCGGTACTCGGCACTCGCGTGTACGTCGTCCGTTGGGCTCGCGTCGGCAGCAGCGGCAACCGCCGCCGCGGCGATGTCCGCTTCGGCCCCACGAGTTCCGATGAGGGCGCTCTCTGCCCCAGCGGAACGGAGAGGTGTGGGGCCCACTCCGCCGAGAGCGACCCGGGCATCGCTGATGCTCCCGTCCGAATCACGCCAGACCACGGTGGCAACCAGCACCGTCGCGAAGTCGCCGTCCCGCCTCGCGAGTTCCTCGAAACCCCACTCCACCTGTCCGCCGTCGTCGCGTGGCTGCATCTCCGCCACCACGACGTCCACGAGGAGGTCGGCTGGGCCGAGGGCGGTCATCAACGGACCTTCGAAGAACTCGGCGGCCGGGATGCCGCGGCGCCCAGCGGGCCCCACGACGACGAGTTCGGCGTCGAGCGCGAGCGCGACCACCGGTAGCTCGGCTGCTGGATCGGCGTGGGCGATCGACCCACCGACGGTGCCTCGGTTGCGGATGTGGGTGTGGCCAATGTGAGCCAGGGCAGCCGACAGAAGTGGCACCTCGAGGGTCACCACCGGATCGGCGAGGGTCTCGGCCTGGGTCACCATCGAGCCGATGCGAACGCCGTGCGCATCGTCGACGATTCGGTGCAGCTCGGCGACGCCGGTCATGTCGACCAGGTGGTCGGGACGAGCGAGCCGCAGGTTCATCAACGCGGTGAGGCTCTGCCCGCCGGCGATCACCTTGGCCTCTTCGTCCGCGTCGGCGAATCGCTCGAGAAGCCCGACCGCGTGGGCGATCGAGGTGGCCCGGTGAAGAGTGAACGGCGCCGGCTTCACGGACCAGGAACCTAGTCAGTCTTGCTACGTTCACGGCCATGGATCTTCAGCTCGGCGGAAAGAACGTCCTCATCACCGGGGGTGGACAGGGCGTCGGCCGGGAGCTGGGTGAAGCGTTCGTCTCCGAGGGCGCCAACGTGGCGTTCAGCTACAACAGTTCGTCGGTGGGGGCCGAGAAGGCGGCTGCGGCGGCCAACGAGGCGGGTGGGCGAGCAGTCGCCGTTCAGGCAGACATCACCAGCCAGGCGGATGTGGATCGGATGGTGTCGGAGGTCGTGGAAGCGCTGGGCAGCATCGACGTGCTCGTCAACAACGCGGCATACACCGACACCGGGCCATTCCTCGACTTCGACCCCGACGACCTGGCCACGATGGTCGACGTCACCGTGCTGGGGATGATGCGTGTCACCCAAGCGGTCGTGCGGCACATGATCGACACCGATGTGAAGGCGCGCGGCGGCGGTTCGATCGTCTCGCTGATGGGCGACTCTGGGCGAGTCGGTGAATCGCGGCTGGCGCCTGTTGCCACCACGAGGGCGTCGACAATGGGCCTGATGAAGTCGATGGCCAAGGAGTTTGGGCGAGACGGCATCCGAGCGAACACCGTGTCGCTCGGCCTCGTTCGCAGCGAGAACTTCGACCACCACACCGGCCACGCCGATGACGAGAAGATGGCCCGCATCATCAAGATGTACCCGGTGCGGCGAGTCGGGATGCCGGCCGATGTTCCTCCCATGGTGATGCTTCTCGCGTCGCCGTTGTCGGGTTGGACCACGGGGCAGACCATCTCGCTCAACGGCGGGTACTCGATGGTGTGAGCGGCGACGATCAGCTCGGGACAGAGGGGGCACCGTTCGGCGAACGGGTTCCGCGGGTCGAGGACGCGCGGCTGCTCACCGGTCGCGGGCGGTTCATCGCCGACGTCGCGTACCCGGCAATGCTGCACGTGGCGTTCGTCCGCAGCCCTGTCGCGCACGCCACGATCGGCGAGGTCGATGCCTCCGAGGCGCTGGCGCTGGATGGCGTTCTCGCGGTCGCGACAGGCGACGACCCCGATATCTCCGGGATCGCACTGGTCGCGGAGTCCGCTCTGCCGACCCACATCCCGACGCCTCAGCCGATCCTCGCCGCAGACAAGGTCCGGTACCAGGGCGAAGCCGTGGCCGCAGTGGTCGCCGTCGATCGGTACGTCGCGGAGGACGCAGCTGAGCTGGTCGTGGTCGACTACGAGGAGCTCGACGTTCACGTCGACGCGGTGGAGGCGCTCGGTGCGCCGGGGGAGCCCGTTCACAGCTCAGCCCCGGACAACATGCTCGTCAGCCGAGTGTTCGAGGCGGGTGACGTCGAAGGCGGTCTCGCCCACTCCGCAGTGGTCATCGAGCGGGAGTACCGAACCAACCGACACGGCGGCGTTCCGCTCGAGGGTCGGGGGGCGGTGGCCGTGTGGGACGACGGCACCGCGACGCTGACACTTCACGCCACCTCGCAGATCCCTCATCTCCATCGCAACTGCATCGCCGCCGCGCTGGGCCTCGCGGATCACCAGGTGCGCCTGATCGTCGGCGATGTGGGTGGCGGGTTCGGTGTGAAGGCGTCCCAGTACCCGGAGGACCTCGTCGTCGCACAGTTGGCCCGGCGTCTGCTGCGCCCCGTCTCCTGGGTGGAGGACAGGGTCGAGCACCTGCAGACGGCCCTCCACGCCCGTGACCATCACTACGCGGTGCGGGCGGGCTTCGACACAGATGGTCATCTGGTCGTGGTGGACGCAACGCTCCACGCCAACGTCGGGGCGTACAGCTGCGCCCCGTGGACCGCTGGAATCGAGCCCCTGATGGCCGGTGGGCTCCTGACCGGCCCCTACAAGCTCGAGCACTTTCGCTGCGACGTGCGTGGCGTGGCGACCAACACAGCGTCGACCGGGCCCTATCGGGGGGTCGCCCGTCCCGCGACGGTGTTCGTCATGGACCGCTTGCTCGACGATGCGGCGACCGAACTCGGTCTCGACGTGGTGGAGCTGAGGCGTCGCAACCTCGTGGCACCGGAGGATCTGCCCTACACCGCTCCCACCCGCCTGGTGCACGACTCGCGCACCTACGTGGAGTGTCTCGATCAGGCGGTGGAGCGAATCGCCTACGTCGACGTGCGCGCCGAGCAGAAGGCCGCACGGGCCGACGGGCGCTACATCGGCGTGGGGTTCAGTTGCTACAACGAGCTCACCGGGCTGGGGCAGAAGGCATCGGCCGGACCCCGGCTGCCCTTCCGCACCGGTCATGAATGTGTGACGGTCCGCCTCGACCCCTCGGGCGCCGTGCACGTTCTCGCCGGCACCACCTCGCAGGGACAGGGGCTCGAGACCACCCTCGGTCAGGTCGTCGCGGCGGAGCTCGGGGTACCGCTCGAGTCGGTGTCGGTCGAGATGGGCGACACGGGGCGGATCCAGTTCGGTCTCGGGGCGTTTGCGAGTCGACAGGGGGTCATCGGCTCGGGTGCGGCGACGGTTGCGGCCCGCGCTGCGAAGGAGAAGATCCTGCGGGTCGCGGCTCACCTGATGGAGGCCGATCCCGAGTGGCTGAGCATCGACGACGGTCTGGTTCACACCGAGGACGCTCCCGCGGTCGGCGTGACGGTGGACGAGGTGTGCCGCATCGCCTTCATGGAGCCCCATCGCTTGCCTCTCGGAGAGGAGCCGGGCCTCGAGATGACCCGCTTCTACGACCCGATGACCG
>CAYUBX010000271.1:0-5230 GCA_964443165.1 uncultured Acidimicrobiales bacterium | reverse complement strand
ACGGGACCGCGCGAACCGCTCATCAGGCGGGCGAGGGGCCCGTTCCCGCCGATCGGGGGCTCGGACTGGCGGCGGAGATGGTTGTTGCTGAACGCATGCCGCGCGCCCGTGAGCTCTTTCACCAGGCCCTCGATCTCGGCGTAGTAGATGCCGGATACCTGCCGATCGTCCTGCCAGTCCGTGACCACGGATCGGTGGTGCAGCAGCTCGAACCCGTTGCTGTGGAGCGACGGGTTCTCGAGGGTTCTGGCGTCGTGAACGGGCATCTCCACGAGGTCCCGGTTGGAGCCGACCAGCTCCTCCTGCGCGTCGAGCGCGGCCTGGAGTTCGGCGACGGCATCGGGGATCTCGTTGATCTCGCGGATCGCGCGAGTGACGTTGTCCTCGGACTGCCCGAGGGGGCGGGTGAAGACGTTCCGAATCTTGCCGGAGTCGTCGATCAGACCGTCCGTGCAGTGGTGCCGCCACCGCCGAAGAACAGGCTGGTAGCGCGCCGCGGCGGCGAGCCGATCACGCTCTTCGCGCGGGAGTCGTTCCTCGGCGTCGACCGGCCGCGCGTAGGAGAACACGCCGGTTGTGTCGCTTCCCGATGACACGCGCACCTCCTGCGTCCCCCGTTGATGGGCCACCGTACTGCCCCGGCTACCTTTTCGGACTATGACCGATGCGCCCGAGATGCACGAGAAGATGAAGCTGGCCTCGAACCCGAACATCTGGGCGCCCGGCGGTCCGGTGGAAGACTGGACCACCGACTACGACATCCGCGACGACGATTACATCGAGGATCCGGTTCCGATCTGGGCCGAGATGCGCGGCAAGTGTCCGATCGCCCACACCGACCGGCTCGGCGGGTCGTGGAATCCCACGCGCTTCGATGACGTCCGCGAGATGGCGAAGATGACCCCCGAGTTGAGCAGCAGGCAGCCCCTGGTCATGCCGCCCGCGCCCAACGCGCCGGAGATGTCGCGCTACGAGCAGATGATCGGCGCCGCTCCCATCACCGCCGACCCCCCGTTGCACGGCTGGACCCGGCGCATGCTGCTGCCCGCGTTCGCACCGCGAGCGGTCACCAAGTACCAGGAGTACACCGAGGAGCTGTGCCACCAGCTGATCGACGGGTTCATCGAATCGGGCCAGTGCGACGGGGCGGTCGACTACTCCCAGCAGATCCCGCCGCGCGTGATCGCCCATCTGATCGGCGTCGATCCGGGCATGGCGGACCAGTTCGTGGAGTGGGTCAACCTGCTCCTCGGTGAAGGCCTGCACGACCCCGAGCGGCGGATGCAGGCGCGCGACGAGATGCTGGTGTTCATCGGGGGCGAGGTGGCTCGCCGCGCCGAGGATCCGCAGGACGACCTGCTGACCGAGCTTCTCTTCATGGAGCTCGAGGAGTTCCCCGAGGCCAAGATCACGCCACAAGTGGTCATCGGCATCACCAACCTGTTGATCGTGGCGGGGATCGACACCACGTGGAGCTCGATCGGCTCGGCGCTCTGGCATCTGGCGACGTACCCCGACGACCGTCAGCGCCTGCTCGACGAGCCCGATCTCCTTCCCACCGCGATCGAGGAGTTCCTGCGCTACTACGCGCCGGTCACGATGGCGAGGGTCGCGGAGACGGACATCACCTACGAGGGCGTCCACATCAAGTCGGGCGACAAGGTGCTCATGAACTTCCCGGCCGCGTGCCACGACCCCGAGCACTTCGAGGATCCCGACGAGTTCGTCATCGATCGGGCCATCAACCGACACATCGCCTTCGGCTCGGGGATCCATCGGTGCGCAGGATCCAACCTGGCGCGGCTCGAGATGAACACGGCGGTGCGCATCTGGCTCGAGCGCATCCCGGAGTTCAGCCTCCGCGAGGGAGAGCCCATGAAATGGGCAGGCGGTCAGGTGCGCGGGCCGCGCGTCATGCCGTTTGCCTTCCCCGCGGGCGCGCCGCGCTGATCCCGGCCTGAATCCATCCGAGGGTCGTCCACCTCTGTGAGCGACCCAGGGCTCACATCGCGACGCTGGGGTAGCGTCCGCGCATGACACTCGCTGGCGAAGTTACAGATCCATCACGCATCCGCACCGAGACGGTGCAACTCGGCCCCATCGACGTCTATGTCGCCGTTCCCGCGGCCGAGGGGCCGCACCCAAGCATCGTCGTGCTCGAAGAGGCGTTCGGGCGTGTGGAGCACATCGAGGACCTCTGCCGCCGCTTCGCCAACGCCGGGTTCGTCGCCGCCTCGCCGGAGCTCTACGCCCGGACCGGAGCGCCAGGACACGACTTCGAGGTGGAGCTCCCGGCGATGTTCGGCCTGCCCGATTCACAGATCGTGGGGGACGCGGAGGCCGTCGCCTCCTACCTGCGGGGCCGCGATGACACCAACGGGCGCGTCGCCCTCACCGGATTCTGTATGGGAGGTCGCGCAACCACCCTGACCGCGTTCTCGAGCGATCAGTTCGACGCGGCGATTCCGTGCTGGGGCGGGTTCATCAACCGGGCAACGTTCGAGGACGACATCACCGACTCCCGCCCCACGCCGCCCGCGAGCCTCGCCGACCGCCTGAGCTGCCCGATCTTCCTCGTGGGCGGTGGCGACGACCAGAACCCGTCGCCCGAGGAGCTTCAAGCGCTCGCGGCCGACCTCGACGCGAAGGGCAAGGACGTCAGGATCAAGGTCTATGAGGGCGCAGGGCACGCGTTTCTCGCCGACTACCGCGAGTCCTACGACGAAGCTGCAGCACACGAGCTTTGGAGCGACATGTTGGGCTATCTGGCCGAGAAGCTCTGAAGCGCCAAGGCGGAGAGAGAGCCTCACACCGCACTGCGTTTGAAGACACCAACTACCCTGCGTGGCGAGGCAGACTCGTAAAGGGGGATATGTAGGGTTTGGCCCCCTGCCCGTCCATCCAGTCGTCTTTCATCAGCCGCGTCACCAACTCGGCGACTTCGTCCGAGCTCGCTTGATAACGCGGTATGTAAGCGCAGGGAAAATAGGGTATGTCTGCAAACTGCTTACTCGCGACAAAACGCGCAATGTCGAGGCCTGGGTTGAGGATCTTCGAAAAGGATGACAATGCAGAAGAGGATTGAAGCACCTTTCCGCAACGCGAAAGAGCCAGGCAATCGAGGACTGCTCGATCTGCCTTCTGCGAGAGCTCGCTCGATGGCGTGTGGGCTTTGTGAAAATCGACACGCCCGAGATTGATCACCTCGACAGCGACGTTCTGCTGCAGATAACCCACACATGAATACTCGTCCGTGGCGAGGAAGATTCTCGTGAATCGCGGATTGGCTTCCAGGCAATCTGCGACGATCTTGAGTAGTTCTGTTTGAGTGACGGGATTCGAGTCCCACGCATTCTGGTTCTTGTCGTTCCCGCGATAGTGAACACCCAGTACATCATCAAGTGGACCTAGGTCGTCGGCAATAGAAACGACCCGTTGAGGTATTTGGAAATATGCGCTCCAGAGCTGGCTGTCCCACGGCCAATCATGACCGAGTACTTCGCAGTACTCGTCTCGTATTCGTTTTAGTGAGACATTCCGCCGGCGACATGGTTTGACTTCATAGGCAAGATCAAAAACACCTGGAAACACGCGGTAATTCTCGCCATAGTTTGCCGAGCGGATATCCCAATCAGGGAAGATTCCCGCGCGGTGGAGTGCGGGCAAGACCTCGAACACAAAGAGCAACACCTGTCCGAAAAGGCCTTCGCGAAGATCTCGTCGGCGGGACGTAATGCGAATATCGCCAAGGCTCAACAGCTGCTCGGTAGCCGACTGCTCGCTCCTCGCTTGCTTCCTGAACATGTGTTTGCCGCCTTTGTTCCAACGACTCTGGTGGTCGTGTCGATGACCACCAGCCCTGAGCCAAACCGTATGCACCCTTCGGGAGCCCACCCCTTGCCTATCGGCACATCGTCGGTCACATGCAGGCAAGCAACGGGGCGGCGGAAACCGCGCAGGCGGCGACGACCCCTCACCGGGCTGCGCCCGTTTGGAGTACGGTCCGCGCATGCTACGCCTCGCCGTGGACACCGGAGGCACCTTCACCGATTGCGTTCTCCAGGACGGCGCGACGGGAGAGAGCTGGTACTGGAAGGTCCTCAGCACGCCGGCGGCGCCCGAGGAGGCCGTGCTCGAGGGGATCGACGGGTTGGCTCGCCTGCGGCCGTTCGAACTCGACGAGGTGACCTCGATCCTGCTCGCGACGACCGTCGCGACCAATGCAATCCTCGAGCGGGCGGGCGCCCGGACCGTGTTGGTCACGACAGCGGGTTTTCGCGACGTGCTGCTCATGGGACGCGCCAAGCGGTACGACACGTTCGATCTGCACCTCGCAAAGCCCGAACCACTGATCGCGCGTCGCCGCATCGTGGAAGTCGACGAGCGAGTCGGGGCCGACGGCGAGATCGTTCGAACGCTGTCCGAGTCCGCGCTTCGGGCGATGGTGGGCGAGCTCGACCGCCTCGACCCCGAAGCGGTCGCGGTGAGCTTCCTTCACTCCTATGTGCGTCCCGAACACGAAGAGGCGGTGGGTGCGGCGATCGCCGCCTGGCGGCCAGATCTGCCCGTCTCACTGTCATCGCAGGTTTCCCCCAAACACCGCGAGTACGAGCGCACCAGCACGACGGTCGCCAACGCGTACGTCGCCCCTGTGACCGGTCGGTTCCTCGATCGGCTCGACGGGGCGTTCGGTGCCCGAGGTTTCGCGGGTGAGCTGTACGCGATGCAGTCCAACGGAGGGTTGCTGTCCGCAGAGATGACGCGACGGTTGCCGGTGACCATGGTGGAGTCGGGCCCCGCAGCGGGTGTCCTGCTCGCCGCGGAGATCGGTCGACGGGGCGGTATCGACCGAGTGCTCAGCTTCGACATGGGCGGTACGACAGCCAAGCTCGGAGCGGTCGAGAACGGCGAGCCCGCCGTCGGCACCACCTTCGAGGTCGACACCGTCAACCAACGGCCCGGCAGCGGCCTACCCCTCAACATCGCGGCCGTCGAACTCGTCGAGATCGGTGCGGGCGGCGGAAGCATCGCGACGGTCGACCTCGGTGTGATCCGGGTAGGCCCCGAGTCAGCAGGAGCCGATCCCGGACCCGTCTGCTACGGACGCGGCGGCGAGGCGGTGACGATCTCTGACGCCAACCTCGTGCTCGGGTACCTGGACCCAACCCGGTTCGCCGGAGGCCGGCTGACACTCGACGTGGATGCCGCAACCGACTCCGTTTGCGCCCAG
>CAYUBX010000270.1:0-5256 GCA_964443165.1 uncultured Acidimicrobiales bacterium | reverse complement strand
GCTCTACCTGGGGCGCCATCGACGCTGCCATGGGTCGGCTGCGGAAGGCCGGTCAGAAGGTCGCCCACGTGCACCTGACCCACCTCAACCCGTTCCCGAAGAACCTCGGCGAGGTCCTCGGCCGTTTCGACAAGGTGATCTGCCCCGAGATGAACATGGGACAACTCGTCGACCTCGTCCGTGCCAAGTACCTCATCGACGTTCAGGGCGTGAACAAGATCAACGGCATTCCCTTCACCACCGGCGAGATCGAGGCCGCTGCCCTCGACGCGCTGTCGGCCTGAGCAGCGGAGGACTTGGACAAAATGACCGACGTTCAGACTCGAACCGAGCCAAGCGACTGGGCATCCGACCAGGAAGTTCGCTGGTGCCCGGGATGTGGTGACTACTCGATCCTCACCGCGATGCGGATGCTCATGCCCCAGCTCGATGTGGACCGTGAGAACACCGTCTTCATCTCGGGCATCGGGTGTGCCGCCCGCTTCCCCTACTACATGAACTCCTATGGCATGCACGGCATCCACGGCCGTGCGCCCGCCATCGCGACCGGCCTCGCCATGGCCCGCCCCGACCTCGACATCTGGGTCATCGGCGGCGACGGCGACATGTTGTCGATCGGCGGAAACCACCTGATCCACGCGCTGCGCCGCAACGTGAATATCAAGGTGCTGCTGTTCAACAACATGATCTATGGCCTCACCAAGGGGCAGTTCAGCCCCACGAGCGAGGTGGGCAAGGTCACCAAGAGCAGCCCGATGGGTTCGCTCGACCACCCCTTCAACCCGGTGTCGATCGCGCTCGGGGCCGAGGGTGCGTTCGTCGCACGGACGCACGACATGGACCGCAAGCACATGATGGACATGTTCCGTCGTGCGCATCAGCACCGCGGCGCCGCGTTCGTCGAGGTCTTCCAGAACTGCAACGTCTTCAACGACGGCGCCTGGGAAGGCATCACCAAGAAGCAGAACCGCGACGCCAACCTGATCGACCTGGCCCACGGTCAGCCGATTCGGTTTGGCGCAGACAACGAGTTCGGCGTCGTGGTGGACAACGGTGTGGCGAAGGCGGTCAACGTCGCCGACGTCGGCGAGAGCGCTCTGCTCGTTCACGACGAGACCAAAGAGGACCCGTCGACCGCGTTCATGCTCAGTCGACTGTCGCGAGGGCCCTTCGAGCCCACGCCGGTCGGTGTCTTCCGTGCCGTGGACCGGCCCGAATACGCGACGGGCGCCACCCAGCAGCTGGCGGCCGCTCAGGAGAGCCAGGGCGGGGGCGACATCGGCGCCCTCCTGCGCTCGCGAGGCACCTGGAACGTCTGACCACACCGCGGTCATGACCCAGCGCCGCGTCCCACGCTTGGTGCGTGCGGCGGCCGTGGTCGCGCTCGTTGTTGGCGGCGCCGCTCCTGCGTCGGCACACGCTGATCTTCGGGTGTCGTGCCCTGGCGCGGGCGAAACCCTGTCGGCGCTCGACGAGATCACCCTGGGCTTTGACGGGCCCATGCTCGTGCTGCCCGAGGCGCCACCGTCGATCACCCTCGCCGGCTCCGACGACACGATGCGCGAGATCGAGCCCTCGCTGGCTTCGCCAACGGTGTTCAGCGCGCCCGTCGAGGGGCTTGCCGATGGGCGCTACCTCCTCGCCTATGAGCTCTACTCCTTCGACGGCGACCTCAACATCGGCACCTTCGAGTTCGAGATCGCAGCCGGCGGATCCGAGGTCTGTGCGCTGTTCGAGGTGCCGGCCGACGATGATGGCGGCGGAAACGCGACCGGGATCGTGGTCGCGGTCATCGCCGGGGTCGCGGGCATGGCGCTCCTCGGTGGCTTCGTCATGTGGCGTTCGCGTCGTGCCGAACAAGCTCGCTGAGTAACCGCCGCTCAGAGCGCGTCGAGCAGGCGCTCGAGCCCTGCCGCCACGCTGAAGCCGGCCACGATGGCTCCGACGAGCCATGTCTGTTGGCGACGGAAGCCCTCCGCCACCTCGGCGCGCAGCTGACCAAAGTCCGCCCGGAGGTTGGCCATGTCGGGTCCTCTCGTGATTCGGAGAGGGGACGTGCGGAGAACCGACGGTCGGGGTGGGACGGCGAAGCCGGGTACGCTCCGCCGGCTGGCTTGGCATGGAGGATGGCGCGTGGCCTGGGTACTCGATCTCGACGGGGTGATCTGGCTCGCTCACCAGCCGATCGCCGGGTCCGTCGAAGCCGTGCAGGCGCTCGACGCGGCTGGAGAGGACGTCGTGTTCGTGACCAACTTCTCGGCCCTCACCAAGTCCGATGCGGAGGGCAAGCTCGGCGCGATCGGGATCGATGCGACGGACAGGGTGATCACCTCCGCGATGGCGGGGGCGTCACTCGTCGAACCGGGCGAAAGGGTGCTCGTGTGTGCAGCCGACGGGGTCTGGGAGGCGGTCGAGGCGAGGGGAGCCCAGCCGCTCGACCCGAGCGACGGCATCGGCGTGCACGCCGGCGTCGACGCGGTCATCGTGGGATTCCACACGCACTTCGACTTCGAACGGCTCGGAGCTGCCGCACGAGCGCTCCACCACGGCGCTCGTCTGATCGGGACCAACGCCGATCCCACCTACCCCACGCCCGAGGGGTTGCTCCCCGGCAACGGTTCGTTGGTGGCAGCGGTCGCCACGGCAGGCAAGGTCGACGCGGTCATCGCGGGCAAGCCCCACCCACCGGTCGCGGCGCTCGTGCACGCGCACCTCGGCTCGGCGGTGGGGGATCAGAGCCACATCGTGGTGGGCGACCTGCCCGCGACCGACGGGCTTCTGGCGACTGAGCTCGGGTTCCGGTTCGGACTCGTTCTGAGCGGCGTCACCTCGGCCGAAACGGCAGCAGCCACGACGCCTGCTCCAGACGCCGTGGCTGCCGATCTGCGCTCTCTCGTGAACGCCGAGAGGTCTGTGTGAGTACAGAGCTCTCAGCGGCTCTGCGGCCCTCTCAGGCCGTCACCAGTGGGATCAGTTGGGAAGTCGAGTCCATGTGTCGAACCAGACGTCCCAGTTGAAGTTGTTGTTGTCGTTGCCGCCGATGCTGCGCTTGAAGCCGTTGTACGCCTTGTTGGTGCCCTCGGCGGGCATGTCGGGCATGAGGTAGTAGTTCTCTTCCCAGTCTGTCGTATACCCGGCGCTGCATCCGGTCGAGCTGTGACCCTCTGTCCACAGAGTGCTCTGGGTCGTGCGGACGTGGATGGCCCAGGTGCTGGTCGCTGGGTCGACCTCGACCCAGCCCAGCACTTCGCTGGTGTAGTCCATCGTCCCGCGGCACACCACCACGCCGTCTTCTCGGTGGGTCACCGCCGTGGTCCGTGACTCCGACCAGTCGTCACCGGCTCGCCAGCGGCGGGGCATCAGCCGAATGCCGGGCGAGAAGCTCGTCTCGTGGGTCACCTCGCCACACCCGTTGTGCGTGCGGTGGTACTCCATGCGGCTGCTCCGCCAGCGCATCTGGTCGTAGTGGCAGCGGCTGTTGGGGTCCTCGGGGCCCCAGTTGAATTGCTTGAACCAGCCGCGGCCTTCCCAGTCGAACCACAGCACGCTGCGCTGCGGTGATCCGGAGATGTAGTTGAACCCCTCGAGGTACCAGCCGCGACGGGCACGCTTCACGTTGGGGTAGTAGGTCCGGAGGTCCTGCTTCTCCGTCAGGATCTCCGGGTCGGTGGCCGCTTGAGCGGGCGCCCCGACGATTGCTGTCGTCAGCAGAATCGGGGCGCCGAGAATGAGCCAACAGCGGGGCCATCGTCTCGGAGTGGTCAGGGTCATGGCGGGTCCTCCCTCTGTCCAGGAGCGGAGGTCGACGCCATGTCTGCGCGTCGTGTGACACGCAATCGAGCCCCCGCAGTTGGGGGAGTCGCCCGCTGTCGCGCGCGCTGAAGGAGTTTTCGGAAAAAAAATTCGGGGCCCCGGAGGGCCCCGAAATCAGCTCACGTTGGCGGAGTGTGAGCTACGGAGATGTGGTCGATGTAGTCGATGTGGACGACGTGGTGGAGGTCGACGAATCGGGTTCATCGTCGTCCTCATCCGGGTCCTCGGTGTCGGGTTCGTCGATGCTGGGATCGTCGAGGTCCTCCAACCGGCGATCGCGGATTCGGATCCGCAGGGCCCCGTCCTCGATCTGGGCGTCGAAGTCGACCCGATCCTCACCCATCTCGAACTTCACGTCGGCCTCGCCGGGTTCGTCGTACTCGATGGTCGCCACCCACCCGGGGTTGGCGACGGTGGACACCACGGATGCGCCCGTTGCGCTGTAGGAGATCGTGACGCTGCCTGCGTCGAGGACCAGGTAGGTCTTCTGGTTTGCGTCGGGGACGCTCGTGCCGGGAGCCTCGGTCGTGGAGGTGGTGCTGGTCGACGTGCTGCTCGTGGAGCTGTCCGGCGTCGTGTCCGTGGTAGTGCTGGTGGAGCTCGTCGATTCGAGGCCCGGCACCGACTCCACGATGGTCACGGTGGAGTCGTCGTCGTGGGCGGCCGAGACCTTGCCCGTCACGGAACCAGCCGGGGTGGTCGTCGCCACGGGCGGGGCAGAGCCGGGCGCCGCCTCCGCGGTGGCCACCCGAGTGTTCGAGTCGGGGAACCAGGGCGCCTGAACGACACCGAGGCCGTGTGCGACTGAGCCGCTGCCGAACACGACGGTTCCGCCAATGAGGGTCTTGACGATGATGTTTCCGCACCAGGCGAGCATGAGTCCGAACATAGACGGATCGCGAGCACGCTGTGGGCGCTTTAGTGAGGTTTTAAGGCACTCTCGGTCAAGATTTTCAGTTCAGGTCCTCCGTGCGGGCGACGCGGCCCCAAAACTGCAGAACTCAGGAGAACGGGCGGTGTTCCCCTGAGTTCTGGTGTGGTGTGCACGACGACCGCAATGAGCCCGCAGTGGTGGGCGGTGTGACTTCCATCGTCATGGAGGTCGTGGCTCAGCCACGAACGAACATTCGTCCACACATGGTCCGCGACACAATTGGACCATGGTCGTACGACCTCGGGCCCGTTGATGAGCGGCGACTTCGCTGGTGTCAGCCGATCCAGGAGCCGCGACGGACCCGCCAGTACCCGCCAGCGAGGAGGACGAGCAGACCGGCGAAGACCATCCACACGATGAATCCGCTCGACTCCGCGCCCCCGGCGTCGTCTGGGGCGGCCGTCTGGGCGGTTTCGGCGGTGGTCTCGGTCTCGGATCCACCCTGGTTGGCTGCGTGGTCGACGAGAGCGTCCAGATCGTCGCCGCCAGCGTCGGTCTGGGAGGTTGCG
>CAYUBX010000269.1:0-5260 GCA_964443165.1 uncultured Acidimicrobiales bacterium | reverse complement strand
GACTCCACGACGATCCCGAAGTCCGTGTCCGCCACGACCTCGAGCGTCGGCACCGCAGGGCGTGTGTCCTGGAAGGGGGTGACCTCCACGACGGCGATCTCTCGAGGGCCGACCGTGATCGCGACCGGATCGCCACCGATCCCCACCGTCACGGCCGCGAGATCGACCTCGGCGACGTCGTCGGAGGGGTTCATCACGTTGACCCACAGGCGCTGCCCGCCCGAGATGCGCCCCGACGGGAAGAGCCAGCGCTCGCCGACGGTCGATGTCGCCAGCTCAGCGCTGAACCCGATGCGACCCGCCGAGCCATCGAAGGCCTGGAACTGATCCACCACGACCCGACCCGATCGGACGGTCACGGCCGTCGCGACCACCTTGCGGCGTCGCACGTGCTCGCCGAGATCGACGCGCAATGGGGTCCGCGCCGGCACGACGAGCCCTTCGAGGTCCACCGCGATGAACGATCCTGTCTCCACCTCGGTGGCGAAGACCATGTCCACCACGGCGTCGCTCGGGAGCGGGTTCAAGACCACGATCTCGTTGGTCGCATCGCGCTGCGTGTCACCCGTGGGGATGTACCAGCGCTCTCCGGGCAGTGTCGAACAGCGGGCCGAGTCGACGCCGAGGGGCGACGAGAAGTCGCGCGTCACCACGACACCACCACTGGGCGTCTCGACGATCGCAGCGACGAGCTCGTCGGTCTCGGCCGGGTCGACCGCTGTCCGGCGCACCGAGAGACCGGGCACCTCGAACTCGACCACGCGCGGTGCGCTCGTCGCGCTCAGTAGCTCCACACGAGCCCGCGTCGAACGAGTCGCGGTGTTGTGTACGACGATCTCGGCGGTGGCATCCACCCCCAACTCAGCGACCCGCCGCAAGTGGACGGCCGGGCAGTGCCACGTGGTGCTCAGCGCCGCAGCGGGAGGCACCGAGAGCTCCAGCTGCACCTCGTCGATCACATCCGACCCGTCATCGGCCCGGTCGAGACGGTCGTCGAACACGAGGCCTGCGACGAGGGCAGCAGGAATGAGCAGCCGTACCGGCCAGCGCCACGCCCTCACGATGTCGGCACCGTGTCAGGTGCTGTCGCACGCCACCGGCGAACCACGCCCTGCTCAGCGACCGCGATCCGTAGCAACACCAGCCAGGCCGCGATCTGGGCGAGAACGGCGACGGTGACGTCGAACGGACGGTCGTACTGGAGGACCGCCACTCCCTGTTCCGGTGACGTGAAGCTCATGGCCCATCCGAACGACAGCTCGGGGACGACCGACTGGTCCCCAACGGTCAGCGACCACCCCTCGTCGAAGGGCTCCGCCACCGTGACCGGCCCGACACCGAGCTGACCGCGCTGCTCGGTCGACGACCTCCGATCCGTCAGGACCGGGATTCCGGCCGTGAGGTCGCTGACCATGAGTTCGGCCGGGTCGTCGATCACCGTGAGTGGAGTCGGGCGATCGAACTGCGCCCGCGAACTGAGGAACGCCTCGTTCTGGAACACCAGAACGCTCGGATCCGCTGCGATGGGGCGAAGGTCGAGCTGTGAAGTCAGCGCGCGGCGCGGACTTGCGGGGATCTCGCGAACGGGGCCCGAGGAGAACGAGGGGGTGCCCTGCTCCACGGCCACGACGTACCGGACCCCGTTGGGCGCCAGGAGACGCCCGAGCCGGGCGGTCTCGCCCTCCAGGCCCAGCCGGACCGCGTCGAGGAGCCGCTCGTGGTCGTCGGTGAGCGGACCGGCCCACTGGTGACGAACGTCGGGATACCCACGAACGGTGGTGGCGACCAACAGGTCGCTCTCGCCGAGCTGCCACGCGTCGAGCGGAAGCACCTCTTCTGCTCCGACCCAGAGCACCCGATAGGACGCGCCGACACCACGATCGTCGATCAGCGACAGGCTGACCTCGAGGTCGTTGCGCGGCGTCTTCCACCGTCCATCGACCGTGGCGACGAGCATCGGACCGACCGCCGCCGCCATCGCGAGCACACCCACTCCGATGGTGAGCTGACGCCACCCGAACGAGAACCGGGGAACATCGACCTCGTAGCTCGCGAATCCTGCGCCCGTCGCCCACGCCAGACCGACGGCCGCGGGCACGAGCAACAGTTCGCCGACGGAGAGCCTCTGGCCGACCGCATCGGTCAACCATCCGTTTGCGGACACCCACGCACCGGCGAACCCAGCGATCCCGAGGCCCCACGCCCGAGCCGCCCACGCGAGGCGGGCGTCACGCGAGATGACGAGCGGGACCGCAGCGGCGACCAGCGGACCCCACGCCAACACCGACGATCCGTATGGGCCGGTTTCGAATCGAAGCAAGCGGTGCAGTTCCGGCGGGACGGTGTTGTCCGGCCGTCCGACCAGCTGGGTGATGAGGTCGTTGACGTCACCGAACTGGAGAACCCAGGGAAGATGGAGCGCGCCGCCAATCACCGCCGCCAGGGCGGCGAGCAGGACCCCGCGTGCCGGGAGGACCGCTGCTCCCGTCAACAGCGACACCACGACGAGCGCACCGGCGAGAAGGGGGACGAGAACGAGGACTAGTGGCTCGAAGGCCGCGACGAGCCCGAGGAAGAGCGCCAGGGCGACGACCTGGTGACGCAACGACCTGGTCGGCACCCCGGGACCCGCCTCTCCACCGTGGGTGCCGTATGGCGAGATGCCGATGAGCCGGTTGACCCGCAGCACCAGGAACGGCAGCGTGCCGTACAGCAGCAGGGTGTCCCACCGGCCGCCCGACAGGGCGTTGTAGGCGATCGGGTTGGCCGCGTACAGCACAACCGCCGCCAACCGCCCGCGGCGGCTCGCCAGCGGACCCACGAGGCGCCATATGCCGACCAGTCCCAGCGGTAGGAGGCCGAGGATCAGGATCAGTCGGAGGAACCCGGTCGCACCGAGCGCCAGCGTTCCCGCTGCGCCGAGCAGACCCATCGCCGCCGGCCCCGCGCCAGCGGCTCCCGCGCCCGTCTCTCGCCAGCCTCCCCAGTACGCGTGCAACATCGCGCCGGCGTCGGGGAAGTCGGCGAACTGGCCGAAGCTGGGAACGCCACGCGTCAGAAGGTGCCGCGTGCCGAATCCGACGAGCAGGATCACCAGGGTCCAGACGATCAGGGCGGTGCGACGCGGACCCGACTTGAAGGTGCCGGTGAAGTTCCGTCCCCGGTTCGCCAGGATCTGAAGTCCGGCTTCGCCGCCGATCTGACCGCGGAGGAACGCGCTGAGCCTCGCCGAGCCGCGGACCTGCAAACGGCTGAGCTGCCGGTCTCGGACGCGTCGATATCTCTTGACCTGGCGACGACCGCGCAGGATTCGGGGCGTGTGGAAGAAGTTCCACAACCAAGCGCCCGCCACGTCCCGTGCCTGCCCGAATCGGCCGAGCAGCACGCTGTACAGAACCTCGAGGAGCGAGATCGCGAAGGCGAACGGCAGCACCCACAGGAGGTGGACCCAGCCGTAGCACTTCGAGATCGTGAGGAGGCGGTGACGGAAAAGCAGGCGTCGTCGATCCGAGACACCGCGCCGCTCGGACAGGGCTTCGCGATGGCGCCCCACCGCCTGTGGGGCGACCATCACCCGGCCACCGGCAAGCTGGGCCCGCCAGCAGAGGTCGACGTCGTCCACCAGGAAGTCGATCGCGGGATCGAACCCGCCGATCGTCTCCAGCAGGTCCGTGCGGATGAGGATGGCGCCGCCCGTGACTACGAAGGCATCCCTCACCCGATCGTGCTGCTGCTGATCGAGCTCGCGATGTTCCGCGTACGGATTCAGCACCCCGATTGCGTCGATCGAGCCGCCGAGCGAAACGATGCGCTCGGGGTCGTCCCAGTCGACGAGCTTGGGGCCGATGATGCCGGCGTTGCTGCGCAGCGCCTCCTCCACCATGAGTCGGACGGCGTCCGAAGCGAGCGCGACATCGTCGTGCAGAAACAGGTGGAAGGCCGCGCCGCTGACAAGTCCGCGAGCGGTGTTGGCGGCCTCCCCGTAGCCCATGTCCGACGAGACCTTGGTGACCGCCGCCCGGGGAAGGGTGGCGGCGACCCGCGGTGCGACGTCCGTCGTCCCGGAATCGATGACCAGCACGCCGAAGCGGGGATAGTCCTGGGCCGCGAGCCCGAGGAGCGCCTCGTCGAACCATTCGCCCGGATCGTGGGCGACGACGACTGCGACCACCGACGGGGCGGAACTCTGCGAGGTGGTCACGACCGGAAAATGGTACTGCACCCCACCCGAATCTCCCGCGCATCCAGAGCGCCGGTAGCGTGGTTCACATGGCGCGCGAAACCAGTACTCACCAGGAACTTCGCGACCTCGCCCTCACGGCGCTCGGCTTCGGCGTGATGACGTTTCAGCGGCTGCAGGTCCGGCGTCGCCAGGTGGAGAAGGAGATGCGCCGCCGCATGGGTCGTTCAGCGGCCTGATCCGAGGTCAGGCCGGCGAAAGCGGCGGGACCACCTCGATCGCGACGACGGTTTGTCCAGCGACCGAGCTGACGAAGTCGGGCGCGTCTCCGAACGGGTAGCTCGTTCCGTCGTCCATCACGAGCCAGTACCCCCCACCCGTCGTGGTCACGGCCATTCCGGTGACGGGGCGACGGTTGACCCGGTCGCCCCGAGATCCGTGGAAGTCCACGTCACCGAAGCTGAACACCCCTCCGTCGAGCGCCACGAACCAGTATCCGGCGCCATCGGGCGACGCGGTCATGGAGGTGATGGGCTGATTGAGCACGATGTCGCCCGTCGAGCCGTAGAACTGGGCATCGCCGAACGCGAAGATGCCTCCGTCCGCAGCGACGAGCCAGTACCCATCGCCGGACGCGGTGCTCTCCATCCCGACGACCGGCTGGTTGAGCGCGATCGCCCCCATCGAGCCGTGGAAGGCCGCAGACCCGAACGCGAACACCCCGCCGTCCGTCGCCGTGAACCAGTACCCGTCGCCGTCGGGGTGAGGTGCCATCCCGACGATGGGTGCGTTGAGACCGAGGCCGGTCATCGCGCCGATGTGGATGGCGTCGCCGTAGGCGAACACGTCACCCGCCTGCGTCACGAGCCAGTACCCCTGGCCGGTCGGGGTCGCTGCCATGTCGACGATCGGGCTGGTGAGCGTCTCGCCCGCCGCGTCGCCGAAGTGGGTCGCCGACCCGAGCGCGAGGACCGTGCCGTTCGACTTCGCCACCCAGAACCCGGGATCTCCGACCTCGGGAAAGTCGGGGAATCGATACCAGTCCGACCGCAGCCCGAATGTCCGGCGGAAGACGTCGTC
>CAYUBX010000268.1:0-5270 GCA_964443165.1 uncultured Acidimicrobiales bacterium | reverse complement strand
TTGATCGCTGCTGCCGACATGCCGAGCGCTTCGCAAATCGACTCACTGATGGTGGGGTGGAGGTGCTCAACGACGTCGTTCTCAATCAGGCGGTCGTCGCCTTCGGTGACGACGACTCCACCGACGAGGTGATCACCGCGATCCAGGACGATGGCCGTCTGTGGGCCGGTCCCACCACGTGGCAGGGGCGCCGGGCCATGCGGATCAGCGTGTCGTCGTGGCGAACCATCACAGCTGACATCGACGCCAGCGCAGACGCCGTCCTCGAGGTCGCGGCCCGGAGTTGAGTCACTTCGGTGTCTGACACGTCGTAGCCCGCTTGGCGGAGCACCTCCGCGGTGTGCTCGCCAAGGCCGGGCGATCGCCCCTGCGGCCCCACGTCCGCGGAGCTGAAGCGCATCGGGATGCCGACGCTGCGGTACGAGCCGAACTCGCCGCTGTCGATCTCGGGGAACAGCCCGATCGCACCGGCCTGTGAATCGGAGGCGACCTCGTGGAGTCCGAGCACTGGGCCCCAGATCATTCCCTCCGCGTCGAACACCTCGCCCCACTCGTCGCGACTCCGGTGCGCTAGGGCCTCGTCGATCCCTGCGACGAGTTCGGCCATGTTGTGATAGCGCCCGCGCACGTCCTGAAGCCGGTCGTCGTCGAGCCAGTCCTCGCGCCCGATGATGCGGCACAGCTTGGGCCACGCCGCCTCTTCGGGCATGTTGAACACGACCCACTTGCCGTCACCGCACGGGTAGCGATTGGCGGTGGGCAGGATCATCTCCTCGCGCGCCCGGTGGCGAACGGGCGCCCGGTCCACGGCGGTCACGGCGTAGTCGCTGGCCTGGGTCCACACCGCTGTCTCGTAGAGCGACGTCTCGACAACCTGGGCCTCGCCCGACCGTTCCGCAAGCCGGAGCGCAGCGAGAATCGCCGCCACCAGCGCCAGTCCGGTGGTGTGATCACCTTGTGCGGGTCTCGCCATGGGGACGGCTCCGGCCTCCCCCTCGCGCATCGCGTCGTAGAGCCCCGACCTGCCGAAGAAGGCGGTGACGTCGTAGCCGGGCCGCCATGCTTCGGGCCCGTCTGTTCCGTAGCCGGTGAGCGTCGCGTGCACGATGCGCGGGTTGAGCGCGGTGATGGACGCGGGGTCGAGCCCGAAGCGCTCCTGGCGGTGGATCAAGAGGTTGCACATGAACACGTCGGCGTCGGCGACCAGTCGGTGCACCACCTCAACGCCCTCGGGCGAATCCAGGTCGACCGCGATCGATCGCTTGCCGCGATTGTCGACGTCGAACTGGTAGTCGTAGTCGGCCGCACCCTCGGGTGCGTCGCGGTCGAGTTTGGGCGGCCGTCCCATCCCACGCATCGGGTCGCCGCGCAATGGCTCGATCTTCACGACATCGGCGCCGAGATCGGCGAGGATCGCTCCTGCGCTCGGCGCGGCCATCCAGCTGTCGATCGCGATGATGCGGACGTCGTCGAGTGGCGCGGCCATGGTCCTCAGATCTGTTCGATGGTGACGTCGACCAGCTGGTCGAGACTCGCTGGCTCAGGGTGGCACCACGGAACCAAGCGTTCCAGCAGGACCTCTGGTTCGATCGCCGCCTCGGGAGCCAGGACGCCGGGAGAACCATGACCGGTCGCGATCAGCGCAGCGGTGAGGGCCAGCGTCACTCCCGCGCTGTTGTCCAGCCCAGGCGGCATTGAGGTGAGGCGGGCTCCCACGCGCATGCCGGAACCACCGCCGCGCGCCAGTGCGGGTGCGTCGGTCGCGTCGATCCTGCCGGCTGCGATGTCAGAGCGCAGTTCGTTGAGGTACGCCGCGGTGTTTCGCCGCATCACCATCAGGTTCTCGCACCGCCCCTGGACGGCGAGCGACGCCGGGAGCGTCAGCTCTTCGGGGTGCCCACTCGTCCATGCCGTTCCCGCCCCGAGCCCGGGGAAGTACAGGTGCGTGGGTTCCATCGTGGAGACGGTGAGCAGGTGGCCATCGTGCTGAAAGGCGAGGTCCGCCCTGACCCGGTCGAGCCAGGTGACCAGGGCCGTCGAGGGGCGTCCGTCCGGCCCAATGGTCAGGTCCTCAGCGCTGCGGAACCCTCCTTCACCTGCGTCGACGGACCACCCGGTGTGAAGGGTCACCACCTCGTCCAACTCCCGGGCCGCGACCACAGCGACGATGTTGGACAACCCAGGGCTGAGTCCCGCTCCGATCACCGCGCGGACTCCGACTGCGGCGGCATCCGCTGATCTGCCGAGAAGCGCAAGCGTCGCCGACGGATCGTCGCAGGCGTCGACATACGCGGTGCCGGTCGCGATCGCTGCGTCGAGGACTGGCGCGGAGAAACGGTCGTAGGGACCGATTGCGTTGATCACTGCGCCGTGAGCGGCCAACAGCTCCGTGAGTCGATCCCCGTCCGTCGCGTCGAGCTCCACGGCTTCGGCCGTGGGTCCGAGCTCACCGGCGAGGGCGTTGATCGCAGACACGTCGATGTCCGCGAGTGTGACGCCGTCGATCTCCTCGAGCGCCGCGACCGCTCGCGATGCAGCTCGCCCCAGGCTTCCTGCTGCACCGAGTACGACGATCTGCACGCAGGCCCCATCCCTCCAGAGTGTTCGCGCTCACACATGGTCGCGCGATCGCTACAGGATGCGATAGCGGCCGATGCTGATGATCGGGTCGGGTGTCATCCCCAGCTGGCGGGCGCGCCGTCGTTCGGCGAGCAGATGGGGGAAGCCCTTCCCCTTGGTGAGGTGGGCTGTCGCGAGCAGCAGCACCGCGTAGATGAAGCCCTCCGACTTGAACAGACCGTCCCATCCCGACGGCACAACCCAATTGCGGTCGTTGAGCCACACCGGAAGCATGATGAGGAAGATCGCGGACGTGACGGTGCTCAGCACCCGGCGACCGCCGAAGGCCACCGTGACGGCGAACATCTTGATCGAGAGGCTCTCGGGGTACAGCGGTGAGTCGGTGATGTTCACCGGGATGACCGTGAGGCCGCCGGCCATGCCGGCCAGCCCGCCGCTCAGAGCGACACCGAAGAGGCGGAGGCGCCGGACGGGGATTCCGAAGGCCGCCGCGGCGGTCGGGTCGTCGCGGCTTGCGATGAACGCTCGTCCGACCGGTCCGTTCAGCAGGCGATGAAGGATCCACAGGATGGGGATCGCGTACGCCACGACGAGGATGAACTCCCACTTGTGCTCGTCGCGCTCCGCGATTCCCGTCCACGACGGCGGGAGGTACTCGGCGTCGAGCGTGACGGGCAGCGGCCCGTCGAGCTGGCGAATCACGATCGGAACGGCGACCGCCACCGACAATGTGAGCAGCGCGAGATATGGCTTGGGGAGCCGGAGGCTCGGGACCGCGATGATCGCGCCGAGGACGAAGCCCGCCAGCAGGCCCGCGAACGGGATGAGGGTGGGTGGGAGGCCGAAGTCACGCACCGCGTGGAGGCCGGCGACGGCGCCGATGCCGAGCATCGCGCCCTGCCCCAGGCTGAGCAGTCCGAGGTGGTGGGTGAGGAGGTTCAGGCCGATGAACGCGACAGCGAACGCTGCGACTTTCGTCGCGTTGGTCGTGAAGATGAGACCGGCCTGCGTCAACACGCCGGCGACGACGAGCACGGTGGCCACCGCAAGAGCGACCTGCCGCCAGATCGGTGTGCGGTTGGGGTCGATGGGTTCGGGCATGCTCACGGGTCGTCCCCGATGGTCACCTTGTTGGTTCTCAGCAGGCCCTCGGGCCGGATCGACAGGACGGCGATGAGGACGGCCAACGCCCAGACGAGCGTGACGCGCGTGTCGATGAACCCGACGTAGCCCGACATCACCGTCTCGACCGCGGCGAACAGATAGCCGCCGACAAACGCCATGGCAGGACTGCGCAGCCCGCCCAGGGTCGCTGCTGCGAGACCCAGAACGAAGATCCGGTCCATCAACCCGGGCCTCACGGGAATCTGGCCGGCGATGAGCCCGCCTCCGAGAGCGCCGAGCGCAGCGGCCAGGGCCCATCCCACCATCACCACCCGCTCGACCCGGATGCCGGCCAGCGCCGAACTCTGTCGGTTGGACGACACCGCGCGGAAAGCGAGCCCCAGCCGCGTGCGGTGCTGAAGCAGGGCGAGCAGACCGAGCGCCACCATCATTGTGACCCCGATGCCAACGGTGTCCCATTCGAGGCGGGCATCGCCGATGATCCACCAGTCGCCCTTGTCGTTGGGGAAGGGCGACTCGAAGCGACGGGTGAAGCTCAACCAATGCTCGGCGATGAACGCTTCGAAGAGCAGGAACAGACCCAGGGTTGCGCCGATGGCCGGCACGGGATCATCGTCGCCGAGTGGACGGATGACGACCCGCTCGATGAGGGCGCCCGCGAAGAACGAGACGACCATCGCAGCGACGATCGACGCCCAGATGGGCCACGGCGTCCCGAAGTCGTCGACCCAGTTGGTGAAGGCGAGGCGCGGGCTCGGTTCCGATGCGAAGAGAACGGCGACGTAGGTCGAGAAGAGAGCCATCTGGCCCTGCGCGAGGTTGAGCACTCCGGTGGACCGGAACACCATCGAGATCGCAACGGCCAGCCCCGCGTAGATGGTGCCGTTGGCCAACGAGTCGAAGGTGCGTTGGAGGAGCAGGCTCATGGAACGGCAGAGTCTGACACGCAGTGATCGATAGCGCAGGCGACCGGCGTGGGCGGTTGATGAGGACGTCTGTCACCGCATCGGCGACGATCTCCTCGTTCGGTGTCCGCCCTGTGGCCATCGCCCCTCCTGCCGGCTGCGGCGGCGCCGAGTGGAGGGTGCGCGGCGCGTGTGCGGGGAGGTTCAGGCGCCCCAGACGAGCGGGAACCGATCGCTGTCGAGCACCTCACCGTCTGCGTGGTCTGGCGAGCGGAGGTTCTTGTTGCTCCCGACGCGGGCGTCGTACACAGCGTCCTCCCCGCAGTAGCGGATCGTGTAGCCACGCCGCCGGACGTCGGAGCGGAGGTTGCCCCCGGCGCCGTGAACCGTCATGGCGTGGAATGCGTAGACGTCGCCTGGCTCGAGGTCCCAGGTCACGATGTCCCAGTCACCGCGCGCCGCCTCGATGTCGGGGATGTCGACGTAGTCGGGGTTGCGTTCGTATGCGCCGTGGCCCTTCGTCTGTCCGAAGGTCTCCGGCTGGTACATCGGCGAGGTGCGGTGCGAGCCACGAACGAATTCGAGGCTCCCGCTCTCGGCTGTCACGGGGTCGAGCGCGACCCAGAACGACATGATCTGGTCGCCGCGAACCGGCCAATA
>CAYUBX010000267.1:0-5271 GCA_964443165.1 uncultured Acidimicrobiales bacterium | reverse complement strand
CACCGGCGACCACCACGCTGATGGGTCGTTCCACATCTCAGCAGGATTCCATCGGCCATGCAGAATGCGGATATGAGTGGTGGCGCGTTGAGGATTGCGCTCGGCGCGCAACTACGATCGCCGGTCGACCTCGACGGAGGCAACCCACCACGTGTCCCGCCGCCTCAGCATCATCGCGATCGTCAGCGCGTGCCTTCTAGGCGCGTCCGGGTACGCGATCGCGCAGGAGCAAGAGGACTACGAGGAGACGATTCGCGACGCTCGCGAAGCGCGTGAGGAATCCCGTGCCGAGCAGGCCGCTCTCGCAGGCGGACTGGACGTTCTCGAGGCGGAGGACGACGAACTCCTCGCGGCCCTCGTCGTCATCAACGACCAGGTCGAAGCGCAGCAACTGCGGGTCGGAGAGGCTCAAGCCGAGCTGGAGCGCATTCGCAGCGAGATCGCAGGTCTGCGGGACCAGATCGTGCTGACCCGCCAGCGATCGATCGATGTTCGCAACCAGGCCACCCGCCGGGTCATCCTCACCTACGTCCAGCCCACCGAACCTCTGTCGTCGTCGCTGCTCAACGCGCGCGACCTGCACGAAGGCACCCGCCGCCAGACGCTCTTCCGCTTCGCGACCCTCGGCGACCTCAACTTCCAGGACGAGCTGCGGGCTGTCGATGACGATCTCGTCGTCCTACGGCAGACGGCCAACCGGAAAGAGGGGGAAGCGGTCGAGCAGGAGGAGCGCTTGGCAGTGATCCTGGCCGACCTCGAGGTCAGCCGCGGCATCCAGCGGCAGCTCCGCGATGCGCTGCAGGATCAGATCGGGCTCATCGAGGATCAGCTCGCCGAGATGGAGCGTCAGGAGCGGGAGCTGGGTCAGGTCATCCGGCAGGCTCAGGCCGCGCTCCAGGCCCAGAAGGCGAGGGAGGCGGCGGAGCGGGCCCGCAACGCGCAGCCCAACTACAACCAGCAGTCACCTGCTGGCTTCATCATGCCGGCAGGCGGATGGATCACCTCGGGCTTCGGAACCCGGCGCCACCCCATCCTCGGCACGATTCGCAACCACGCCGGCGTCGACATCTCCGGCGGCACGGGCAACCCTGTGTGGGCGGCCCAGTCCGGTGTCGTGATCACCGCTGGCAGCCTGGGCGGTTATGGCAAGACCGTCATCATCGACCACGGCGGGTATCGCACCCTCTACGCCCACATGAACGACATCAAGGTGCGAGTCGGCGATGAGATCGCGCAGGGAACGCGGGTCGGTGACATCGGGTCCACCGGTCTGTCCACGGGCCCGCATCTGCACTTCGAGGTGCGGATCGGTGGTGTCGCCCAGGACCCCGCCAAGTACCTTCCCTAGTCATGGACGCGCTGCTCTTCCCCCGCAAGGAAGCCCGATATGCGGCAGCGATGGCCGCGTCGCGCTTCAAGCCGGGCGCGGGCGCCACCTATGGCCCCCTCACCTTCACCGAGCTCGACGAGCCCACCCTGCCCGGTCCGGGCTGGGAGCACGTCCGCACCCGTCTCGCCGGCATCTGCGGCTCCGATCTCGCCACCATTGACGGCCGGGCGTCTCGCTACTTCGAGCCCCTGGTGTCGTTCCCCTTCGTTCCCGGCCACGAGGCCGTCGCTGATCGGGAGGACGGAAGCCGGGTCGTGCTCGAGCCTGTTCTCGGCCCCGAGACCCGCGGCGAGGTTCCTGCCTTCCCGGGCGCCGCCCAAGCCGATGGCGACGACTACGGCCATCTGGTCGCCGGAACGCTCGAACCCGGGCTGCAGACCGGCTCGTGCTCGAGCACGGGCGGTAGCTGGTCCGAGGTCTTCGCCGCACATGCCTCCCAGCTCCATCCTGTGGCTGAGGACCTGAGCGACGAGGCGGCGGTCATGATCGAACCCACCGCCGCCGGCGCCCACGCCGCGTTGCGCGCGCAGATCCCCGACGGCGGCACGGTCGCGGTTCTCGGCGCGGGCACGATGGGCCTCACCGCCGTGGCGGCGGTCCGCCGGTTCACCGGCGCAGACGCCATCATCGTGGGCGCGCGCTATCCCCATCAGCGCAAATGGGCCGAGGTTCTCGGCGCCGATCTCGTGGTCGATCCCGACGAGGTGCCGCGCGCGGTCCGCCGTGCCGCTGGGACGAGGGTGATCGGTTCGACCCTGGGCTCGGGGGTGGACGTCACGATCGACGCGGTCGGATCGTCGTCCTCGCTCACCGACGCCATCTCGATCACCCGGCCCCGAGGACGGGTGGTTCTGCTCGGTATGCCCGCCGAGGTCAACCTCAACCTCACCGCTCTGTGGCACCGGGAGACCGCACTCGTCGGCGCGTACTGCTACGGCTCCGAGCACAGCCACGGTGGCGCACACACCTTCTCCCTGGCGGAAGAGCTGGTCCGTGAGCACGATCTCGGACAGTTGGTCAGCGCGATCTATCCACTCGCTGACTATCGCGAGGCCATCGAGCACGCGGCCCAGGCCGGTCCACGCGGCTCGGTGAAGATCGCGTTCGACCTCCGCGAGACCCCCGAGGCCTGACCCCTTCTGACTCTCTTCTGCCAGCGCCAACCCTCCGGGTTGGTGCGTGTTGTTTCGCAACGTCACGGGCAGACGGACTCTGGTCGCCCTACGAGCTGGCAGATGGGTGGGTGACCCGCATCACGGCGACCGCCAGAAGCGCGCCGATGAGCTGGGCGATGATGAACGGCACCACGCTCGCGGGCTCGATCCCGGCGAACGTGTCCGAGAACATGCGCGAGACGGTCACGGCGGGGTTGGCGAAGCTCGTCGACGACGTGAACCAGTACGCGCCGCCGATGTAGGCGGCGACCGCGAAGGCGACGAAGCGCTCGCGACCGGAGCGCACGACACCGATGATGACCATCAGCAGACCGAAGGTCGCGAGCACCTCCGACACCCACAGCGTCCAGTCACTGCGATCCGTTGTGCTCCACGTGATGGGGTCGAGGTCGAAGATCACGTTGGCCGCGATGACACCCAGGATCCCGCCGCTCACCTGTGAGCCGACATAGACCCCGGCCATCCGGTTGTCGAGGGCGCCTTCGAGCCGGGCCCACAGGGTGACCGCCGGGTTGAAGTGCGCCCCCGACGACGATGCGAACACGAGGATCAGACAGGTCAGAGCGCCGGCTGTGGCGAGTGAGTTCTCGAGGAGCTGCAGTCCCACGTCGTTGGGGCTGAGCGTCTCGGCCATGATCCCCGAGCCGACCACGGCGAGCAACAGGAAGAACGTGCCGACAAACTCCGAGGCCGCTCGCTGCGGCGTGTCCGGCGACACTACTGGAGTGCCTCAGCCACCTCGCGGGTGAGGTAGGTGAGGATCATGTCGGCGCCGGCTCGCTTGATCGCAGTGAGATGCTCGAACGCAGTCGCCTCGCCGTCGATCCACCCGTTGGCCGCGGCGGCCTTGAGCATCGCGAACTCGCCGGACACGTGATACGCCGCCAGCGGCAGATCGAACGTGGCTCGCGCTTCGGCGATCACGTCGAGGTAGGCCAGAGCGGGCTTCACCATGATGATGTCGGCGCCCTCGTCGATGTCGAAGCGGATCTCCTCCATCGCCTCTCGCGCGTTGGCCGGATCCTGCTGATAACCCTTGCGGTCGCCGCCCCCGGTGATCGTGACGTCGACGGCGTCGCGGAAGGGCCCGTACTCGGCCGAGGCGTACTTCGCCGAGTAGGCCATCACCGGAACGCCGTCGTGGCCATTGGCATCGAGCGCCTGACGGATCGCGGCGACCTGGCCGTCCATCATCCCGCTGGGCGCCACCATGTGTGCACCCGCGTCGGCCTGCGCCAACGCGGCCTTCTGGTAGAGCTCGAGGGTCGCGTCGTTGTCGACCTGTCCGTCGGCGGTGAGGATCCCGCAGTGACCGTGATCGGTGTATTCGTCGACGCACAGGTCAGCGATGATCACGAGGTCGTCGCCGTGTGCCTCCCGGAGGTTGGCCAGCGCGAGCTGCACCACGCCGTCGGGGTTCCAGGCCTCGGATCCCACCGGGTCCTTGGCGGCGGGGAGTCCGAAGAGGATCACGCCAGACACGCCCAGGTCAGCGAGCTCCTTCACCTCGGCCATGAGCGAGGCCTGGCTGTGCTGCATCACACCGGGCAGGCTCACGATCGGCTGCGGTTCGTCGGTGTTCTCTCGAACGAACAGCGGCGCGATGAGGTCGTCGACCCCGATGCGGGTCTCGGCCACCAGGCGCCGCATCGCAGCGGTGCTCCGAAGCCGACGGAGACGTCGTGCGGGAAAGGTCACATCACAATGCTACGACCGGCCGGGAGCCGGGTCACCCCCCGGGCGCCAGCTCCATCGGCCATCCGCCATCAGAGACAGGCTCACGATGCGATCGCCGGACGGTCGCGCGATCCGGAGCGGGATGGAGAGGTGAGCGGGCGCATCGTTGCCGGGACCACTGTGGACGGAAGGGTCAGGGTCGCCCCACCATCGCCCTCGAAGACCGGTTCCGTCGAAGTCGACGACGCGATCGTCGATGAGGACCTCACCGTGAACGGCGCTCGGGACTGTGAACCCGGCTTCGCCCGGGCGGGGAGCATCGTCTGCCTCCCACTCGAGATCGAGGCCGACTGCCGCGCGAGTCCCCCACTGCTCCCCCGCCGCGTCCGCCGGGTCATCGAGGTGGACCCCGAACGCCTCGAGGCCGACGGTCCAGTGAGCCACCGGCCGTTCGCAGACATGCTGAGCCCAGATTCCCTCCGCCCGGAACTCCAACGAGCGGGTGAGGGCGTTGAGGACGACGTCGGGATCGACCACCAGGGTCACCGGTCCGTCCGGTGGGGTGAGCACGGCCGCGTACCAGGCCCTTCGGCTGGCTCGGTGCCACCCGAACTCCACCCAGATGGCGAGGTTCTCCTCGGAACACCAGGCCTCGAACTGCCAGAGTTCGACCGCAGCATCGGGGTGCGGCAGATCGTCGCTGCCAGCAACGTCGGTCACCGGCTGCAGCGTACGCTGCGCCCGTGGAGTTTCTGAGCGACGAGTGGTTCAGCGCCGCGCGCGGGGCCCTGGCCGTCCTCGAGACCGGTCTCGAGGACGACACGACCCTCGTCATCCAGCACATCATCGAGGCGTCGACCCCCGTCGCATACCAGCTCGTGATCGACTCGACCGCGTGCTCGCTGGTGAGGGGTTCACCCGACAACGCAGACGTCACGATGACGGTCTCCATCGACACCGCCAACGCGCTGCGCTCGGGCGAGGTCGACGCACTTCAGGTGGTCCAGGACGGACGGGTCCGGATCGATG
>CAYUBX010000266.1:0-5298 GCA_964443165.1 uncultured Acidimicrobiales bacterium | reverse complement strand
GGGGTGTCCATCTGACCGAACGTCTGGCCGAGATGTTCGGCACCGACGCGGTGACGTCGTGGGGATTCGAGATCGAACCGACCGACAGCGGCTCACGGCTGACCCAGGTGGCCGAGGACATGCGACCCGATGGCTTGAAGAAACTCGGAGAGAAGTTCATCCCCGAGATCGCCGACCGGGTGAAGCGCAACGAAGAGACGATGGAAGCGACGCTGGCCGCGATCGCGCAGGCCTGCGAAGGGGGCAACTGATGAGCCTCGAGGTGGTGTCGCCCGAGTCCGTGGGCATGAGCAGTGATCGCCTGGCGCGGATCACGCCGATCATGGAGTCGTACGTCAACGAGCGGGGCATCGTCGGCATCAGCACGATGATCAGCCGTCGGGGTCAGATCGTCCACAGTGAGCAGTTCGGCTTCCGTGATCGCGAGAACGATCAGCCGATGACGGCGGACACGATCTTCCGCATCTATTCGATGACCAAGCCGATCGTGTCGACCGCGCTGATGATGCTGCACGAGGAGGGGCGGTTTCAGCTCGACCAGCCCGTCGCGCAGTACCTCCCGGCGTTCGGGACGACGAAGGTAATGCAGGACGGCGAACTGGGCGCGCAGGCTCGTCCGATGCAGATCCGCGAGACCTTGATGCACACCGGCGGGCTGACCTACGACTTCATGGCCGACAATCCGGTCGCCGAGATGTATCGCGACGCGAAGATCATGCACGACGCCACGCGGACCCTCGAAGGCGTGATCGACGCGCTGGCCGAGCTTCCGCTCGCGTTCCAGCCCGGCTCCCGCTGGCACTACAGCGTCGGCATCGACGTGGCGGCCCGGCTGATCGAGGTGATCGCCGACCAGCCCCTCGGCGACTTCCTCCGCGAGCGCCTCTTCGATCCCCTGGGGATGACAGACACCGGCTTCGGTGTCCCGGACTCGGAGGTCCACCGGCTCGCCGCCATGTACGGCCTCCCCGATCTGATCGGCGAGAACTATTCGGCGGTCCAGCTCGTGGAGGCTGCGGTCAGCGGGTTCAACGAGCGGATCGACGTCTCGGCCACCTACCCGACGGACACACCAGACGTGTTCGTTCGCGGTGGCCTCGGCCTGTTCTCCACCGCGAGCGACTACATGAGGTTCGCTCAGATGCTCGCAAACGGCGGAGAGTTCGACGGCCAGCACCTCCTCGGCCGCAAGACGCTCCAGCTGATGCACACCAACCACCTGTCGGCGGAGCACCTGCCGATGGAGCTCATGGGGATGCCCCAAGCGGGGATGGGCTTCGGCCTCGGGTCCCGGGTGATGCTCGATCCCGCAGAGTTCGGCGGCACCGGATCGGTCGGCGAGTACGGCTGGGCAGGCGCGGCGCGCACCTACTACTGGGTCGATCCGTCCGAAAGCCTCGTTGGTCTGTTCATGACCCAGTACATGACCGGCGTCCTTCTCCCCGACCGCGACATGCGCACCCTCACCTACCAGGCCATCGTCGACTGACGAGTCTGGATGCGCCGCCTGCGCCTCACAGACACGACCGCCCGCGCCAACTCCTGTCGGCCTGCCCACTGCCGGGATGGATAGCGTCGCGCATCGAGACCAGCGAAAGGACCGGCATGGCAGGCAGCGGCGGCGCGGGCACGATCGTCACGCGCCTGCGAGACACCAGCCAGGAATCTGAGGCGACTCGGGCGCTCAGCGACCGAGCGGTCGAACTTCTCCACGAAGCTGGCTGCACACGCCTCGTGAGCCCGGCCAGCCACGGAGGCGAGCAGCTGTCTCCCCGAGACCTGGTCGATGCCGAGCGCATCGTCGCCCACGGCTGCCCCGCCGCATCCTGGGTGCTGATGGTGACAGGGGCTCACACCTTCATCGCCGGTCGTCTCCCGCCACTCGGTCTCGATGACGTCTTCGGGTCCGATCCGGGAATGCTGATCCCTGGAGTCCCGTCCACCCGCCCGGGCATCGCCCGTCCGGTCGACGGCGGCTTCGTGGTCAGCGGCCGATGGCCGTACGCCAGCGGAGTCGATCACGGCGAGTGGGTGATCGCCGGGTGCGACGGTGGAGACGCCTGTCCGGCCCAGCTCGTTTTCGTGCCGAAGTCGGAGATCGTCATCGACGACACCTGGTTCACGCTCGGCATGCGTGGCACCGGGTCGAAGGACTTCGTTCTCGACGACGTCTTCGTTCCCGCACATCGCGCCATCCCCGCGCGGGCCGCGGAGCTGGGCACTGTTCCGGATGTCGACGTTCCGCTCTACAGGCTTCCGATCCAGGCAACGCTGGCGACCTACCTGCTCGGACCGATCGTCGGAATGGCGGAGCGAATCCTCGAACTCGTTGTCGAACAGAACCAGACGCGCCGCGATGCCTATACCGGGGACGAGAAGCGACACAGTCCCGGAATGCAACACCGGGTCGCCGAAGCAGACGCCGAGATCAGGAGCGCCTGGGCGCTGGTGCAACGATCGTGCGACCTTCTCGACGAGGCGATGGGTCACGAACCTCCGATGGCACCATCGGCACGGGCCGAGGTGCGCTGGAATGCCGCGTACGCCAACGAGCTGTGTCTTCGGGCGACAGCGCGCCTCATGGGCGGGGCGGGTTCGGGGGCTGCACACGACCGCAATCCTCTGCAGCGGCTCGTGCGCGACATCACCACCGCGGCTCGCCACAACATGCTCGACTTCGACACCGCTGTTCTGCTGCGCGGCCAGGACATGCTCGGCGCGGGGCTCAACGACGCGAGAACCTGACCGGAGTCAGTCCGTGGGCTCGACGACGAAGAACCCGTACGAGTACTGATCGGAAAAGCGGCGATGGAAGTCGATCTCGGTCTCCGCCGCGCCGACCACCTCGGCGGCCACCGGGTCGTCGGGCAGGCGCCGCCGTAGGTCGTCGATGCGTTGAAGCATCGGCTCGTAGTACCCGTCCCACCACGCCGAGGGCGGGAGCACGAAGGAGTCGATGGTCCGAAAGCCGGCCGTTTCGACATGGGCGCGCACGCCGGCGTCATCGGTCAGCGCCGGGTACTCCGAGAGCCACCACTCCTCGAGCTCGGCGGCCGGGCGGTCGACGGTCCAGACCGGCTCGGTGAACGCGACAGCGCCCCCGCCCCGGAGGAGCGGCCGCCACGAGCGCAACGCGTCGGACACCCCCATGAAGTAGATCGCGCCCTCGCACCAGATCAGGTCCTGGCTCTCTGCGGGCACAGGTGGTGCGGCCATGTCCCCCACCACCACCTCGACCCGCTCCCCCACGCCCGCCTCGGCCACCCTCTCGTTGGCGACCGCGACGAGCTGTGGCAGCACATCCAACGCGAGGATGTGCGCCGTCGGCAGGGCGGCGGCGAGGGCGAGCGTCTGGGCACCCGGGCCACACCCCAGGTCCAGAACGGTCACAGGCGGCGGGCCTGGCACCAGCGCAAGCGCGCGCTGTGTGTGCTCATCTGCCCCTGGCCCAGCCCGGGGCAGGGTGCCGTAGACCTCGAGAAAGAGGCCGAGGCTCCCGGCGACCGCAGCGTTGCTGGGCTCCGCGAGAAGACGATCCATTGCGTTCGGATCTGGTGTCTCGGCCACCACCGCACCGTAGTCAGAGCGGATGATGCTCGGATCCCTTAGAGAATCGGCTGTTCGGGATCCAAGCCCAGCAGCACCCGGCCTGCGTCTTCGATGAAGTACGGGGCGACCATCACCTGTTGGGCCACGACAGCCACGTCGCGTCGCGCCTTGCCGATGATGGAGTCCTCGAAGTTGGCGCTCGTCCCCGCCGCCTGATGGACGAGCTCCACCGCGCGGATCGCTTCCTGACACGCGTGCGAACACGCCAGTCGGACGAGGGCCCTCTGCTTTCGATCGGCCCGACCGCCCTGGTTGACGGTCTCCCACACATCGGCGACCGCATCGAAGACGAACGCGCGTGCGCTTCGGAGCGCCGCCTCCGCCTGCGCATAGGACAGCTGTGCCCTCGGTCGATCGCGCAGCGAGCGGCTCGACAGACGCGGCTGCTTGCTCTCCGCCAGCTCGACGAACGCGTTGAGCGCGGCACGGGCGATCCCTGTGGCGACGCCGATCTTGAGGTACGCGAGCCGGGTGAACGGCGGCAGGCGATAGAGCACGCCATCGTGCGCCGGTGCCCGCCCCGCGACCGCGGTCGTCATCTCGTCGGGGACGAACAAGTCCTCGACGAGGACGTCGTTGCTGCCGGTTCCCCGAAGCCCGTGGACGTACCAGTTGTCGATCACCTCGTAGTCCTCGCGGGGCACGAGCACTTCGATGGTTCGGTAGGGGTCGCTGTCCTCGACGGCGCACTGACCCCAGAACACGGATGCGTGGTGGCACCCCGATGCGAAGGGCCAGCGGCCCGAGACCTGCCACCCACCGTCCACCCGGCGGGCGCGGCCCTGAGGGTTGAGAGCCCCCGCCATGACGAGCTCGGGGTTGTCGCCGAGCAGCCGCTGAGCGGTGTCGTGCTCCATCAACGAGCCGCCGATCCCCACGACCTCGATCCCGATCATCAGGGTCCAGCCGATCGAACCGTCCGCCTCGCTGATGGCTTCGATGACCTCGATCGTGGAGAAGGGGTCCGCTTCTGCGCCGCCGAAGCATGCGGGCGCCGCGATGGAGTACAGGCCCGCCTTCGCCATCTCCCGAACGATGGGCTCGGGGACATGGCGAAGCTCCTGCGCCTCAGCGGCCGCGACCCGCACGCGGGGCTGGAGGTCCCTGGCCACCTCGACGAGGGGGTGATCGCCCCTGGTTGTCATCGCTCCCCCTCACCCGGCTCCGGCACCCAGGTTCGCGCGAGTCTGTGGCAATGGGCGCATCCCCGACGACGACCGGTTCGGCAGCGAGCCGCCCCCGGCTCATGCACCTCACCGGATTCATGCTCTTCACCCCGGCGCCGCACACCCAGCTCTCGTGGGTGTACCCGCCCGAGAAGATCCGGCATCAGTGGCACGAGACCGAGTACTGGGAGGAGATCGCCCGCACGCTCGAGGAGGGGCTGTTCGACGCGTTCTTCTTCGCAGACGGATGGGGCGGCGGTGGGGAGGACTCGATCCGCTGGGCGATCCAGTTCCCGACGCACGACCCGCTCCTGCTCCTCTCCCGGCTGTCGGCCGTCACCGACCGGCTCGGGCTCGCTTCGACGCTGTCGACCACCTTCTATCCGCCGTACATGCTGGCGAGAAAGCTCGCGACGCTCGACCACATCACCAAGGGCCGAGTGGGATGGAACGTCGTGACGTCGATCCACGACGGCGAAGCGCGCAACTTCGGCATGACTCTCCCTCCCCACGACGAGCGCTA
>CAYUBX010000265.1:0-5309 GCA_964443165.1 uncultured Acidimicrobiales bacterium | reverse complement strand
ACCGCGGAGATCCAGTCGTCGAAGCACGACGGACGATCGTACCGGCGAGCCGCCCACCGCAAGCAGTCAAATCCCTTCGCGGAGGGCCACACGAGCAGGGCGCGGGAACGACGGGCCATAGGGTGTGGGGATGGTGAGCCGCGCTGAGTTGTCGTCCCTCGAAACCGCCGTCCACGAGTTGGGCCAGCGGATCACCAGCGCCGCGGATGGGCTGCTCGGCACCCGCAACGAGGACGTCGCCGTCGACCTCTATGAGGTGGAGCGCAGCCTCCGCATGGCGCGCCGCCGCCTGATCAAGGCCTCCGAAGGCTTGCGCGAGTAGAGCTCAGGCCGCGATCGCGGGCGCGATGGCCGCTGCTGCCGCGATGGATTCAAACGCCGCGACCAGACTGATGCGGGTCTGGAGGATCACCTGCCGGGTCATCATCCGCAGGTCCTCGCGCGAGCGCTCCTCGGTCACCGGCGGTTCGTCGGGCCACCGCTCAGCATGATCATCAGCGTCTTGCCCGCGCGGGCGTCCGGAACCCGTTCGGCCTCGTCTCCAAGGTGGTCGCGGTCCTCCACACCGAGTGGCATTGTCTCGCTCCTCACGGGAGTGGCAACGAGGGAAGAGAGGAGAACCTCTGGCCCGGGTGGGACAACGGGTTCGGTCAGAGGCCGCGGAGGGACTCGGCGAGGGCGACGATCTTGCGGGCCCTCGTGAGGTGCGGGACGTCGACCATCTCACCCTTGAACGCGAACGCCATGATGCCCTTGGCCTCGTTCTCGGCGAAGAGGTCGAGCAGCTCACGGGCCTCGGCGACCTCGGCGTCGGACGGTGTGAAGGCCTCGTTGACGATGTCGATCTGGTTCGGGTGGATCGTGATCTTGCCCGTGTACCCCATGGCCGCAGATGCGAGGCACTCGGCGCGGAGGCCATCCGGGTCGTTGAAGTCGACGAACACCGTGTCGAGTGGCTGCTTGTCCCATGCGGTCGCGCCGAGGAGGCACATGATCCGGGCGTACTCGAACACCGGTAGGTAGACGCCGGACGCGTCACGGTTGCCTCGCGAGCCAATGGCCGCCGACAGGTCCTCGGCACCCCACGTCAATGCGTCCACCCGCTCGTGGGCGGCGAGATCCGCGATGTTCAGGAGACCCTGCGGTGTCTCGGTGCCCAGCACCAGGAGCTTCACCGAACCGGCGGCGTGGCCATGTTCCTGTTCGCGCGACGAGATCAGCGCATCGAGCGTGGCGATCTCCTCCGCATTGTTGACCTTCGGCACCAGATAGGCGTCCGGCGGACTCGCCATGGTCTCGACGATGTCGGCCTCGCACCACGGACTCCCGAGAGGGTTGATGCGAACCACCTTCTCCTGACGGCCGAAGTCGACATCGGCCAGCCAGCCGGCCACCGTCGCCCGCGCCGAATCCTTGTTGTCGGGCGTCACCGCGTCCTCGAGATCGAGAATCAGCGAGTCGGCCGCCGTCGCCAGCGACTTGTTCAACATCTTCTCGTTGGCACCCGGCACGAAGTGGGCGGCTCGTCTGGTGGTCATGGGGTCTCCTCAGGCTGCGAAGGCAGATGGACAGAAGTCGTTGAGAACGCAGTCATCGCACTGCGGCTTGCGGGCGAAACACACGCGGCGACCGTGCAGGATCACCCGAAGGCTGAAGTCGCCCCGCTCGTGCCGCGGGATCATCGGATTGAGCGCGAGCTCCACCTTGACCGGATCCTCTTCCTCGGTGATCCCGAGCCGGCGAACGAGCCGGCCCACGTGGGTGTCCACCGGGAGTCCCGGCAACCCGAAGGCGACCGACCGGATGAGGTTCGCGGTCTTGCGCCCGACACCCGCGAGCTTGATGAGATCCTCGAGTCGGGTCGGAACCTCGCCGCCGTGGTCGTCGAGAAGCCCCTGCGCCATGTTCTTCAGGGATCTGGCCTTGTTGCGGTAAAAGCCCGTGGGGTGCACGAGCTCTTCGAGCTCGAGGATGTCCGCACCAGCGAGGCTCGCGGCATCGGAAAAGCGGGCGAGGACACTCGGCGTGGTCATGTTCACCCGTTCGTCCGTGCACTGGGCCGACAGGATCGTGGCCACCAGAAGCTCGAACGGATTGGTGTGGTCGAGCTCGCAGATCGCGTCGTACTCCGCCGCCAGTCGCTCGTGCGTCACCCGCGCCCGGCCTTTCGGCGACCTCGGCTTGCCCATCGAGTCTGTCTACCCGATCGGAGGCGTCCGGGCAGCGTTACCCTCGGCGGCGTGAGCGACGACAGCGTGGATCCCACCATCACCGTGAGCGACGACCGCGAGGGGGCGGTGGTCGAGCTCGACGCTTCCGCGTGGGACCGCGACGCCCTCCCGCTCGCTCTCCGCCCGCTCCTCGACGAGCTGGGGGACGCCGTCTCGGTGTGGATCGACCACCCCACCGACGACACCGACGCCGACCTCGCGCGCATCGGGCTGGCGGCGCAGCGCGACCTCTATCGGATGGAGCGCCCCCTCCCCATGGAGCAGCGCACGGACATCGAGACCCGCTCGTTCGTGGTCGGCCAGGACGAGCAGGACTGGATCGACGTCAACAATCGGGCGTTCGCATGGCATCGGGAACAGAGCGGATGGACCATGGAGATGGTCCACGAACGCCAGGCGGAGGACTGGTTCGACCCGGACGGATTCCGCGTTCACGAGATCGATGGGCGACTCGCCGCGTTCTGCTGGACCAAGGCGCACGATGACGAAGACCCACCCGCTGGGGAGGTCTACGTCATCGCGGTGGACCCCGACTTCCACGGCCGGGGGCTCGGGCGCGCCCTGACGCTCGCCGGCTACCAGCACCTCGAGGCCGCAGGGCTCACCCGCGGCATCCTCTACGTCGACGCTGACAACACACCGGCGGTCACGCTGTACCTCGACATCGGGCTCGAGATCGCCGTGGTGCGGCGCCTGTACACCAGGAGCTGAGGGCCTACAGGTCCACGGCCGCGCCCAAGGCGTTGCCGATCAACCAGGTCACCGCGGCTGCCGTGACCGCGATCAGGACGTGCCGGCTGACGTTGGCCGTGACGCGCCGGCCCGTGGACACGGCCAGAGCCAGCCCGATCGAAGCGGCTCCCAGGACCCCTACGGCGATCGAAGCCCAGGTCGCGGCGACCCCCGAACCGAACAGCCAGGGGATCAGAGGCAGGAGCGCCCCCACGGCGAACGAGACGAACGACCACGCGGCCGCGCCCGTCGGGGACGCCAGCTCGCCAGGGACCACACCGAGCTCCTCGCGAGCATGAACCTCAAGGGCGACGTCGGGGTTCTTCATGAGCAACTCGGCCATCTGCAACGCCTGCTCAGGGTCCATCCCCCGCTCCACGTACAGCTGGGCCAGCTCCTCTGCCTCTTCCTCGGGGTCCTCGGCGAGCGCGTCGCGTTCTTTCGCGATCTCGCTCTCCACCAGCTCGTTCTGCGCCTTGACCGAGACGTACTCGCCAGACGACATCGAGATGGCACCGGCCAGCAGACCTGCCGTCCCCGCGGCTCGCACCACCGACCCCGGTGCGTCGGCTCCCGCGAGCCCGATGATCAAGAGAACGTTGGAGACGAGACCGTCGGACGCCCCGAACACCGCCGCCCGCAGACCACCCCCCTGCACGTCCCGGTGGTGATCGTCGTGCCGGTGGGTGGCCATCGTCCGACCATACCGCCGTATCCTCGAAGACCCGCGACCCCTTCCGAGGATCCGTGACCACCCTGTACGACCTGAGTCGAGACGAGCTCGCCGATCTGCTCGAAGGCGAGCCGCGCTACCGCGTGGACCAGGTGTGGGAGGGCCTCTACGCCCAGCACAAGGATCCGTCCGACCTCACCAATGTCCCGAAGACGCTGCGCTCTGCGATCGCCGAGCTCCTCCCTCCTGCCCTCACGCTCGTGCGGGATTCGCTCGCCGACCGCGGTGAGACCGTCAAGCAGCTGTGGTCTCTTCCCGACGGCAACCTCGTCGAGTCCGTTCTCATGCACTACCGGGACCGAACCACGGTGTGCGTGTCGAGCCAGGCGGGGTGCGCGATGGGCTGCAGCTTCTGCGCCACCGGCCAGATCGGATTCGACCGCCACCTCACGACGGGCGAGATCGTGGAGCAGGTGGTTCGGGCCGCCCAGGCCGCCGGTGATCGCCGGGTCGACAACGTCGTCTTCATGGGAATGGGTGAGCCGCTGGCCAACTTCGACCAGGTCTGGCCCGCGGTCGAACGGATCAACGGGGACATCGGGATCGGCGCCCGCCACATCACGATGTCCACCGTGGGCGTGGTGCCCGGAATCCTGCGGATGGCCGAACAGAAGCTGCCGGTCAGCCTCGCCGTATCGCTGCATGCAGCAAACAACGCGGCACGCGACCGGATCGCGCCGATCAACAAGCAGTACCCGTTGCGCGAGCTCGCTGAGGCGTTGCGGCGATACCTGCAGGCCAAGGGCCGCCGGATCAGCTTCGAGTGGGCGATGATCGACAGGGTCAACGACACCGAACGCGACGCGGCGGAGCTTGCGGAGTACGCCCGTCCACTGCGCGCTCACGTCAACCTGATCCCCCTCAACCCCACTCCCGGATACCCCACACAGGGCAGCCCGGCTGAGCGGGTGGAGGACTTCCGTGACGAACTCGAATCCCGTGGCATCAACGCGACGATTCGACGCACTCGCGGCACCGACATCGACGCGGCATGCGGCCAGCTCCGCGCGGAACAGCAGGTGGTGCTGCGCGGTCGAGCGGCTCGACCCAACCGCTGAAACCCGCCGCGGGCTGCCACACTGGCACTCGTGAACAACCTGCGCTGGCTCAACCAGAGCCAACCCCAGACCCTGTACAGCGCGTGCCTTCTGGCCTACATCCGCGCGGTGTTCGTGCTCCTGTCGTTAGGGAACACCGTGCAGATCCAGCTCGTGTTCATCGATCTGCTCGACCCGATCGGGCTGGCCCGATTCGGCAACAACATCGCCCCCCTCTTCCTGATGGCTGGTCTGGCACTCGGCGGCCTCGGCGTCGCGAACGAGCGCAAGTGGGGGTATTGGACCCTCGGTGGAACCGCGATCGTGACCGTGTTGTCGGACTTCTGGTGGATGTGGCGCATTCGCGAGGTGATGGAGTTCGGCCTGTTGATCGACCTCATGTTCGACGCCGCGCTGCTGATCCTGGTGTTCCACCCCATGAGCCGCGAGTACCGCAAAGTCTGGTTCAGGTAGCTCTCAGCCAGCCGGTGGGCTGTCGATCGGGAAGAAGAGCTCGCTCGCCACGACCCCGGTCGGCACGGGCCTGGCTGCCGCAGTCGGCTCCATCCACCTCCT
>CAYUBX010000264.1:0-5309 GCA_964443165.1 uncultured Acidimicrobiales bacterium | reverse complement strand
GCCTGGCTGATATACACGCCGTTGAGGTCGAGCCGCGCGGACCCGCCGGCGGCCTGGCGCATGTCGAACTGTTCGACGAAGAGGGCGGACATGATCTGCACGAGGCGCAGGCTATTGCGCGCGGCTCCGGCGCTCACACACGTCGGTTCGAACCGGGGACCCGACAGACGCCAAACTGGCCGTCGTGCGCATCGCTCTGACCGTCCTCGCCGTGATCGGCCTGGCCGTCGCAGCGCTCGTCCCGGTGATGTGGACTGCCGGGCTCCGGTCCGATGCCGAAGCCGCCGAGGTGGAGGCCGCGGCTCTGCGCACGCCGATCTTGGCCGAGCCAGGGGGCGCCGTTGTCACGGTCGGCACACCGGTGTTCCGTATCGAGCGGGCCCCCGAGGCGTTGGTTCGGCCGGTGATCGACCGCCGTCTCGCAGTCGAGCTCAGTCCGGTGGTGGCGTCCTGGCCGGAGCCGTACTGCTTGGACGTCCACATCGACGGTCGCCAGGTGTTCACCGCCGGCAGCGAGGGGCAGATCCCCGCGTCTGTGCAGAAGCTGGTGACAGCGGCGGCAGTCCTGACGGCGATTCCCGCGGACGAGCGGTTGATCACGACCGTGCTGGCCGATGCGCCTCTCGTGGACGGGGTGATCGACGGCAACGTGTACGTCCTCGGAGGTGGCGACCCGTTGATCACCACCTCCGAGTACTCGGATGCGTACCCCCGTCAGCCACAGCTGCGGACGTCGCTCGAGACCCTCGTCGATCAGATGGTGGCGACCGGCGTCACGCGCATCACCGGCCGACTCATCGCCGACGAGACTCGATACGACCGCGTGCGCTACGTCGAGACGTGGCCCGAGCGGTACCAGGTGCAGCACAACAGCGGTCCACTGTCTGCGCTGACGCTCAACGACGGCTTCGAGCGCTGGGATCCGCAGCGCAGCGACGCCGCCGATCCGTCGCGACACTTCGTCGATCGGCTGCGGCTCGAGCTGGGGGAGCGCGACGTGTTCGTCGCGGGCGGCACCGCCAGCGGCGTCGCTCCGGCGGGACTCGAGGTGATGACCGAGATCGAGTCGCCTCCGATGGTGGAGATCGTGCAGCAGATGCTCCGCGAGAGCGACAACAACACGGCCGAACTCCTTCTGAAGGAGCTCGGCCGCCGCGAGGGCGGCGTCGGCTCGACGTCGGTCGGTGCTGCTGTCGCAACGCGCATCGTGTCGACGCTCTTTCCCGCGGAGACGCCGCCGGTGGTGTTCGACGGCTCCGGGCTGGATCGGGGCAACGTCACCACGTGCGGGCTGCTCACCGCCCTGCTCGACCTCTTCGGGGCGGGTAGCGAACTCGGGGCGGGTCTGCCCATCGCCAACCAGACGGGAACGCTCGCCCATCGATTTGAGGACGACCCTGCGGCGGGCCGGCTGATAGCCAAGACGGGCCTGCTCAACAACGTCAACGGTCTCGCCGGTTTCGTTGTGAACGACGGCGGCCTGGTCACCTTCGCTCAGCTGCTGAACGGGCTTCCGATCGAGGGGCGTCTCGGCATCGACATCCACGGCCGACACATCCTGGGGACCTGGATGTGTCGGCCGTGACGGAGGTGCTGCATGCTCAACCGTGAACGAGAAGAGATACCGATGTTCCCTCTGGGCACCGTGCTCCTTCCCGACGGCGCGATTCCGCTCCACGTCTTCGAAGAGCGCTATCGGGCCTTGGCGCGCCGATGCGTCGACAGAGACGAACCATTCGGGATCGCCCTGATCGAGCGGGGCAGCGAGGTGGGCGGCGGGGACGTTCGGACGGATGTCGCCACGCTGGCTGCGATCGCCGAGCACGAGGAGTTTCCCGATGGCCGGTGGGCCCTCATCGTCGTGGGAACCGAGCGGGTGATCGTGGACGAGTGGCTCGACGACGACCCCTACCCGCGGGCCCTGGTCTCGTCGTGGCCAGACGAAGACCAGCCCATCGGTCCCGGCCGCCGCGAGGCAGCGATCCGGAGGATCAGACGTGTGGTCGCGATGGCTGCTGAGGCCGGATATCGGGTCGCGGGGATCGACATCGACGCCGCGGTCGACGGCCTCGACGATTCGGCGTTCAGCCACCGCCTGGCGGGCAGTGTGCCGGTCGGTCCCCTCGACCGTCAGCGGCTGCTGTGTGCCTCGGGACCGCTGCAACGGCTCGACGTCCTCGATGACGTCCTGGACGGCGTCGAGGACGTCATCATGGCGGCGATCCAGACCGGTGACGGCGACGACGCGACCGAAATCTGAGGCGCCCCGACGGTGCCTTGTCCGGCGCGCCGTCTGGCATGCTGGTGCCGCATCATCCCCCAGAGGCAGGTCATGGCTGACAAGGACTCGGGTCTCGTCGCGGAGTTCAAGGACCTCGTCTCGACCCTGCGCGACTACGCCAAACAGGAGACGCTCGGCCCCTTTCAGGGCCTCGGGCGCTACCTCAAGTACGGGATTCTCGGGGCGTTCTGCATGGCCCTCGCACTGATGTTCCTACTCCTCGCGTTGTTGCGAGGGATGCAGACCATCGATGCCTTCGACGGCAATTGGTCGGCCATGCCGTACGTGATCACGCTCGCCGGGGCGATCGTGATCCTGGTGCTGGCGGTCCTTGCGGTCGCCCGAGACGGAAGCGAGAGCTGAATGGCCGACACGTCCGCCGAGAGCACCGAACGCATCACCCGCGAGGCTGTCGAGAACAAGATCCGCGAGTTCACCGGCGATGTGGACGACGGCGTCGAGCGCCTCACCAAGGCCGCTGTCGCGGTCGGCTCGGCCGTGCTCGTTCTTCTTCTGATCATCGTGTTCCTCACCGGCCGCAGCAAGGGTCGCAAGAAGACCACCGTCGTCGAGGTGATCCGGATCTGATGGGACGCATCGGACGCACACTCGGGCGGCCGGTCGTGGCGGCCGGACGGCGACTCGGTGACGAGGGATGGAGCCGCGGCGCGCGCGGCAGCGGGGTGTGGCTCGCGATCGGCATCTTGACCGGCGGTGTCCGCCTGCTGCGGCGGCTCGGTACGCGCGAGCGCGAGGTCCTCTATAGCCGAAAGCTCAAGGCGGGCGAGACGGTGCGGATACGCCACCTCCTCGAGGACCGCAAGGGCCGACCGGTCAAGCCGTGAGCGCCGAGCACACGGATTCCTCCGGGGACCCGCTGGATCACGAGACCCTCCGCGTGGGCGATCGCATCGTGATGATCGACAGCCGCCAGCGTCGATATCTGCTCCAGCTCGAGCCGGGCAAGGAGTTCCACACCCACGCGGGCGCCGTCGATCACGACGACATCATCGGTCGACCGGAGGGGAGCGAGTTCCGCACGAAGTCCAACGCCAAGTTCGTCGCGTTGCGTCCGACGCTCGCGGACCACGTCTTGAAGATGCCACGCGGTGCGCAGGTCATCTACCCGAAGGATCTCGGCCCGATCCTCATGCTCGCCGACATCCACCCGGGGGCCCGGGTGTTCGAATCGGGCGTCGGTTCGGGAGCGCTCTCGACCACTCTGCTCCGCGCCGGCGCCCACGTGACGGGCTACGAGCTGCGCCAGGACTTCGCAGACAAGGCGACCGAGAACGTCGAGGCGTTTCTCGGGCCGGACGCGCTCGAGCACTACGACGTGCACGTTCGGGATGCGTACGAGGGCATCGACCACACCGGGTTCGATCGCGTGGTGCTCGACATCCCCGAGCCCTGGCAGGTGGTGCCGCACCTCGACGGATCGCTGCGACGCGGCGGGATCCTGGTCGCGTACAACCCCTCCATCGTGCAGGTGCAGCAGCTCCGCCGAGTCCTCGACGACGGTCCCTGGGCGATGATCGAGACCATCGAGGTGATGCAGCGCGGCTGGCATGTCGAGGGCTACGCGGTCCGGCCAGACCACCGGATGGTCGCCCACACGGGGTTCTTGACCCACGCTCGACTCCTCGACGGCTGACCATGGCCATCCTCGACGTCGTCCTCGTGCTCGTCGCGGCAGCGGCGGGTGTGGCCGGATGGACCATGGGACTCCTCAGCCGACTCTTCAGCTGGCTCGGGCTGGTCCTGGGCCTGGTGGTCGTCAGCCTGGCGCTGCCCTCGATCCTCGATCGCCTCGACGACATCGACGAGCAGTGGTTGCTGTTGATCGCGATCCTTCTCGTCGTCGCCGCCGCGATGGCCGGTCAGGCGGTCGGGATGCTGGTCGGCGGCCGGCTCCGGCTTCGTATCCATCCCCGCTTCCACGACGTGGATTCCATGGGTGGCTCGGTGATGGGCGTGCTCGGCGTTGCCGTGGTTGTCTGGCTGCTCGCGCCCGCCGTCCGAACAGTGCCCGGGTGGAGCGCCGACCAGGTCGATGACTCTGCGGTCGTCGCGGTGGTCGAGGCGCTCTCGCCCGAACCACCAGACACGTTCCATACTTTGCGGCGAATCGTCGGCGCGGACCAGTTTCCTGCGGTCTTCTCCGATGCCACGCCGGGGGTCGAGGTGGGCGAACCACCGGAGGTGGTGCCGGTCACGGCCGACGTTCTCCGGGACGTCGCGGGAGCTGTCGTCCGGATCCGAGCTGTCGCGTGTAGCCAGCGGCAAGACGGGACTGGGTTCTTCGTCAGGTCGTCACCAACGCACACGTGGTGGCCGGTTCGCTCAACATCCTCGTCACCGCCGCGTCGGGCGACGAGGTCGAGGCGAGGGTGTTGGGGTTCGACGCCGATCGGGACCTCGCGCTCCTCTCGGTGAACACGCGAGAGGACGGGCTCATCTCGTTCACCGACGGCGAGGGCGGTGACCTCGGAGCGGTGGTCGGTCACCCCAAGGGCGGAGAGCTCCGGGTCGCGCCTGCGGAGATCGCCGAGCGGGTGCGAGCCAAGGGCCGCGATCTGTACGACGAGCACGACACGGACCGTCGGGTCTTGTTCCTCGCGGCGTCACTCGAACCGGGGGATTCCGGCGCACCGCTCGTGGGTCTGGACGGGTCGGCGGTGGGCGTCATCTTCGCCATCGCGCCAGACGACCCCGACGTCGCCTTCGCGCTGACCGCGCAGGAGGTACGCGACTTCCTCGCCGAGGTGGATCCCTCCACAGAGGTGTCGAGCGACGACTGTCTGTGAAACTGATGGCCCGCGGAACGCGCCGAGGCCCCGGCGAACCGGGGCCTCGGATGCGATCAGTTGTGAAGCGAGCGGTTCAGGCTTCGATGAAGATGCACTCGCCGGGGCACTCTTCGGCCGACTCGATCACGGCGTCGAGCTGGCTGTCCGGGAAGTTGGCCAGTCCCTCGGCACCGCCGGGGTCGGAGAAGACCTTGCCTTCTTCGACGACGTAGGCCAAG
>CAYUBX010000263.1:0-5342 GCA_964443165.1 uncultured Acidimicrobiales bacterium | reverse complement strand
GATCACCGCAGCCAGAAACGGAACCGCGGCCTCGCGGCCGAGCGATTGGCGTCTCGCATCCGAGCTGCCCTCCATCAGGACCCACCTCGCCGGGCCACGCGACCCTCTCGTGCAGCGACGACCCGCCGGAAGGAGAGCAAGCGGAAGCGCGGCCGTCTGAAAGAACAGCGTCGTCGCCCGAGCTTGGACGATTGAGTCCGCACGCGAACGACCCACCGGCGACGTGACCGCGGGTCAGTGCGTTGAGTAGTTGATAGGAATCGAGGCCGTGGAGACGAGGTGGAGATCCGTGGAAGCCCCGTCTCCGGGAATTCTTCAGACGTCTGAAGCGCCTTCCGTCACTGCCTAGGGTGACGGCATGCAGATCGGCATCACCGGATTCGACCCCACCATCGATGGCCTCCAGCGCAACCTCGAGGAAGCGGCTGAACAGGGCTTTCCCAGCTACTGGGTCCCTCAGATCTTCGGCCTCGACGCCCTGACCGCATTTGCCGTCGCGGGACGCGATGTCGACATCCGGATCGGAACTGCGGTGATCCCCACCTATCCGCGGCACCCGATGATGCTCGCCCAGCAGGCTCTCACGACGCAGGCGGCGATCAACGGTCGCCTCGAGCTCGGCATCGGGCTCTCCCACAAGCCCGTGGTCGAAGGGATGTGGGGCATCAGCTTCGACAAGCCGGTCGGACATCTCCGGGACTACCTCAACGTGTTGATGCCGCTCCTTCACGATCGCCGCGTGTCCTATGGCGGCGAGTACGTGACGGGCCGCGGGGAGATCACGCCCCCACCCGCGGCTGCGCCTCCGGTGCTCGTGGCCGCCCTCGGTCCGCAGATGTTGAAGCTGACGGGCAGGGTGGCGGACGGCACGATCACCTGGATGACCGGGCCCAAGACGCTCGCCGATCTCACGGTTCCGACGATCAGCGAAGCCGCTGCGGACGCGGGACAGCCCGCGCCTCAGATCATTGCCAGCTTCCCGGTATGTGTCACCGACGACGTAGCATCGGCACGCGAACGGGCCGCCAAGGAGTTCGAGATCTACGGCCAGCTCCCGTCGTACCGCAGCATGCTCGACCACGAGGGTCTCGAGGGACCTGCCGATCTCGCGATCATCGGCTCAGCCGCCGAAGTCCACGACCGCGTGTCGGCGCTCGCCGGCGCCGGGGTCACGACGATGACCGCTGCGGCGTTCGGATCGGCGGGCGAGCTCGAGGCCACCCGCCAGGCGATGATCGACCTGCTCTAGCTCGACGCGATCGCGGACGACGATTCCTGAGCGGCGACCAGCCGCACGTCCTCGTTGTCGTCGGTCTCGTGGGGATCGACCCACGGTCCGAAGAGGGCGTCCCAACGGTTGGCCCACGTGTGCTCGCTGGTCACCCGGTGCCACGCGGCATCTCCGACGAGCGCGAGCTCATCCGGCGATGCCATGAGCATCGGGACCAGAGCTGCGAGGTCGGTCGCTGATTCGCAGGTGAGCACCTCGGTGCCGGGTTCGAGCAACTCGCGGACACCCGGTCGGTCGAGAACGAGCGACGGTGTTCCCACCGCAGCGGCCTCCAGCACAGTCTCCGAGAGGCCGAGTTCGCTCGGATGTCGCTCGGTCGCCGACTGGTGCATCAGCGAGCAGGGAAGCTCGACGACGAGACGGGCACCCGCGAGAAGCGTTCCACGCGAGCTCGCGTCGAGCCCGGCAGCAGTATCGATGTCGAGCGGGAGTTCGTCCCATCCCGGACCGAGCGTGGTGACGTGGTCGAGCCCGTCGAGGGCTGCGACGAGATCGATGTTGGTCGGGTCGGCCGGACCGGCGATCACGAGGCCGCGTCGCTCGCTCGCAACGACGGAGTCGAACGCTGGAACATGCACTGCAGGCTGCAGCAGGCTCAGGCGGAACGTCCCTTCGGCTTCGTAGTCGGCAAAGGTGGCCTGATCGGGAACGGAGACCAGGTCGTAGTCACGGAGGTCGTCAGCGACGAGGGAGAGGTCGGTCGGGGCACCGGTGCACGTCGGTCCGCGATGAATCGCCACGGCGTCCGTGTCGGTGTCGGTCGTGAGCTCGCGTACGAGCGGCGTATCAAGCGCCCGCTCGGTCGGAATCTGTATCAGCAGGTCGGGGCCGAAACGCTCCAGGCCGTTGCGAACCCGTTGCGCGTCAGCGCCGCGGTCGCCGGTCACATCGACCACGACAACCTCGTGTCCGAGAAAGCGCAGGCTGTCTGCAATCTGTGACACGACGGGACCCGCCGGATCGTGCCACCCATGACCAATCACGAGAATTCTCATTGACTGCCTACTTTCGACCAGGTCGTCGAGTCCGAACGCGGATCACTGCTCCGGATCCGAGGGTCCCACGGGGACTTCCGAGTCAGTGTGGAACAACTTTTCGCGACTTTCGGTGATCTCTGATGTCTCTCGAACATGTGTTCCCTCCGGGGACGGCGTCACCTCGGGACGGCGACCGGACCCTGCTGGATGACCGAGAACGACTGCCGTCGGCCAGCCCACGTGGCGTGGGTGGCGACGCATCTCACACCTCTCACCGAAGGCCAGACCGCCGACGCCGATCGCGTCGATCCCAGCACGCAGGTGCAGGTCGAGATCGACGACGACGTCGACATCGGTCCCAGCACCATCGGTGGTGATCAGAATGTGATCGCTGACCAGCTGACGAACTCCGAGCTCGGTCGCGGTGTCCAGGTCGAGGCCTCGATCGGGCTGAATGAGCTCGACGACTCCGGCGAGTTCCTCTGCGATGGCGCTGAGTTCGCCGCGGCCGTTCACATCCACCACGACCACGTCGGGGAACACCCTCGGATCACGCGCGAGCAGATCTCGAATGGTCCGCAGTGCGCCGTCGGCGTCTCGCGCGAGCACCACCCACCCGGGGCGCGCCGTCAGATCGGAAGGAACCTGCCATCGGCGGAGAGCTCCTGCGACACCGTCGGCGAGTTCCTGCTCGACCTGCTGGCTCAGGACACGCTGATCGATGAGGGATGGGAGGGCGGGAAGGAGTGCGGTCGGAGGTCGCGGCGGCGGCCAGCCGGTGATGCGCTCACGGGCCTCCCGGAGCACCTCACAGAGTTCTTCGGCAACGGAGCGCTCGTGCGGTTCGATGAGCACACTGCGCCCGGTGGGGAGGCAGCGCCGCTCTGCGGCGAGGGCCACCGCTGTCGACGATTGGTGGATCACCGCATCCAACACGCCGATACCGCCCCAGAACGCAAGACGCTCGGGTTCGACCAGCATCGCCGGAGGCCTCGTGGCCCACCCGGCCAACGCCACCAGCGGCGCGATCGCCGCCCCCGATCCGTGGATGACGACAAGCGAAGCTCCTGCCATTTGCTCCCGAAGCTCTCGAGCGGCGGCCAGGGGGCCGGTTGACCGATCGGGGAGAGCGAGCAGACGGGCATCGGTGTCGAGGCGCCACCACTCGCGTGCAGACTGGATCACCGCGCCCGCATCGTCCGCGAGCACGTGAACGATCGGCCCGAGAGGGTCGACGCCCGCCGCGTCTGCGTCGAGAGTCTGCCCGAGGTCGAGAATCATCTGCTCCAGGGCAGGTGAGACGAACCAGCCGGGGTGGTTGCGGTTGGCGACGTCCGAGGCCAGCTGGAGAAAGCCCGCTGCGAGGTCCGCGCGACCGGCGGCCAACTGCACGGTTGCCCGGAGTTCGAGACCGACGACGACCTGGGCATTGACGGCGACATCGGTCGTGAAGACGCTCACCCGATCCCGGTCGGCGCGGGAGAGCGATACTTCAGGGTTTCGGCCGGATCAGGCTGTTGTCAGCTCCGAAGGGTCGAACCGACGCTCGGTCAGAGACCGATGATCACGTCGTCGCCGACGGCCGCTTCCTCGATCAGCTGCATGCCGCGGGTGAGCACCAACTCGGCGCTATCTGCGACCTCGGCGCCGCTGAGAAGAGCGACCACTGCGGGGTCGAGCGCGTACTCCGAAGCGCCGACGGACAGCGGCAGAGCACGAATCGACGCGAGCGACCGCTCGATCACGACCGAGATGTGCTCCCCGGGGCAGTTCGTGAGCACGGCGACGAACGTCGTCTCATCGAGACGGCCCACCCGGTCGACGGTGCGCAGCCCGGCAGCCACAACGGCACCGAGGTGGCGCAGCGCCTCCTCGTAGTCGTCCTCGTGATGAGCCTCGAAGAGCCCCGCGAGCTGCGGAAAGCGCAAGAACACCACGCAGTAGGGCTCGCTCATCCGCTGTTGGCGGTCGATCGCACCCTGCAGCGAGTCCAGCAGACCGTTTCGGTTGGCCAACCCGGTGATCGCATCGGTGCTGGTGAACACGTGCAGCTGCAGCCGGAGCTGGTTGATCTCCGCACGAGCGTCGTCGAGTTCCGCTTCGAGTGTTTCGATCCGCCGATCGGTGTCCATCTCGGCCATGTTGTGTCTCCTCTACCCGCCGAACGGGTTGCCTCGTCAGGTCTGTCGACCGGTGGAGAACGCGCTCAAGGAGTTTCTCGAAGAAAATTTCTGTGTCCGCCCAGCGCCCGCACGCCGTGCACAGCATTGCATGCCACCTGGTGCCGACACTGCATCCCCCGCTCCCAACCTGAAGTTCGCCACACTGGCCTACCGACCCCCACCTAGCCCCCAGTGACAAACCGCTTTTCTCTTTTCCGCGGCGCGCCACGAACGACGGGGAGGTGACAGATCCGGCTCCGGGACTCAGCCCCGGTCAAGGGAGGGCGGTGACGATGAATCAGCGAGTGCGTGAACGGCGACGGGCCTCATCCACAGTGGATGATGCCAACGACCTCGCCGCGGAGAACATCGAGCTCGTGCAGCAGATCGTCAACCAGGTCGCGATGCGATACCCGCGTCACGTCGATCGGGCCGAGCTCTGGTCGGCAGGTGCAACGGGTCTCGTCGAGGCGAGCCGCAGCTACCGCCCCGAGACCGGCATTCCCTTCAACCGCTATGCCACGATCCGCATCCGCGGCGCGATCATCGACTCCACCCGCAAGCGGGACTGGGCCGTTCGCTCGCTCCGTCGCCGCATGCGAGAGGTGCACTCAGCAGAGGATCGCTTCGAGGTGGCTCAGGGCCGCAAGCCCACCGATGACGAGCTCAGCGAGCTCATCGGGATCGACATCGAAGAACTCCAGAACCGCCGTACCGCAGCGATGACGTCGTCGCTCCTCCACCTCGACCAGGAGGACCCCGAACGGGTCAGCCTCGGCGAACGCATCGAAGAACGCAGCGCCGACCGCCTTCCGGAGGAGACGCTCTCCAACCGCGAAGTGCTCGGAACGCTCAGCACCGCGATCCAGGAGCTTCCCGACCTCCAGCGCGATGTGATTCATCGCTACTACC
>CAYUBX010000262.1:3128-5348 GCA_964443165.1 uncultured Acidimicrobiales bacterium | reverse complement strand
ACGCCCAGCTGTGGGTTCGTGGAGAGCCCTCCGACAGAGCTGATGTTGATCACGGACGAGCCCCCGGGTCCCTCCTTCATGTACTTGTTCCAGCAGAGCTGGGTCAGGACGAGAGGGGCCGTCATGTTGACCTGGATCGTCTTGTCCCAACGTGGAACGTCGACGTCGATCGTCGGTCCGGCGTACGGGTTGGCTCCCGCGTTGTTCACGAGGATGTCGACCGCGCCGAACTTCTCGAGCGTGTGATCGACCACCGCCTCGGCCTGGTCGGGGTAGCCCACGTTCGATGCGAACCATTGGCAGTCGTGACCGATGTCGGCCGCGGCCTCCTCGCAGCTCTCCGCCTTGCGCGACGTGATCATCACCTGCGCCCCGGACTCCGCGAAGGCGCGAGCGATCCCGCGCCCGATCCCCCGCGAGCCGCCGGTGACCAGAGCCGTCTTGCCGTCGAGTCGAAGATCCATGAGGAGCGACAGTAGGCCCTGCCGCGTCCCGCAGCGCAGCCCGGCGAGCCCGGTGGGTCACGCCGTAGGATGCGCGGCCATGGACTACGGCTATCTGACCGGCAACCACGCAGAGGGCATCTCGCCAGGCGACCTGGCCCGCGAACTGGAAGAGCGCGGGTTCGCGTCGATCTGGGTTCCCGAGCACAGCCACATCCCGACCGAGCGCCGGAGCCCCTACCCCAACGGCGGTCCCCTCCCGGGTTCGTACGTTCACATGATGGACCCGATGGTGTCGTTGATGGCCGCCGCCTCGACCACGTCGACCCTCCGCCTCTGCACGGGCATCGTGCTTCTGCTCGAGCACGACCTCCTCGATCTGGCATGCACGGTCGCCACCACCGACGTACTGTCCGGCGGTCGAGTCGTCCTCGGGATCGGCGTCGGGTGGAACGAGGAGGAGCTCGAGAATCACCGCCCGGATCTGCCTTTCAAGAAGCGCTACAGCGCGATGCGCGAGCGGGTCGAGGCGCTCCGCACGGCGTGGAGCCAGGAGGAGGCGTCGTTCTCGGGGACGTGGGACTCCTTCACAGAGTCGTGGGTCTACCCCAAGCCCCCGGGCGGATCGGTGCCCATCGCGCTCGGCAACGCCGGCCCCCTGGGCATGCGCCACGCCGCCGAGTACGCGGACGAGTGGTGCCCGATCGATGTGGGCGTGCAGAACGAGCAGGGCAAGCCCGACGTCGTCGAGGGAATCGCCCGCTTCCGTCAGATGGTGACCGACGCGGACCGCGACCCCGACACCATTCCGGTCAAGCTCTTCGTGTGGGGGCGGCCGCGCCCGGACCGGCTGGAGATGTACGCAGAGGCCGGGGTCAGCGAGTTCGTGTTCACGCCGGCGAACTTCGATCTGCCGACCGCGGACGAAACCCTTCGCCACCTCGACGAGCTCGCGCCGGTGGTGGGCTCGATCTGAGTTGAGTCACGTTGGTGTCTGACACCGAAGTGACTCAACTGTCGACGCGCGGAGCGTGGCGAGTCAGAAGCCGCGGGGTTCGCCCCGCGGGGTGATCCGCCATGTCGTGCGATCCCCGCCCACGTCCAAGCGGTCGGTGAGATCGAGACGAGCGGTCGGATCTACGACGGCGAGCACACCCTGGTAGAGCCCGGCCAGGCCGTCGAGCCATTCGGGGACACACTCGCTCTCGAGCCCCCGGAACATTCGCCAGCTCTCCTGGGACACCAGCACGTCACCGGCGATCACCTCGTCGCCCTGAGCCCCGAGCAGGCGGGCGAGAACGGCCGCGGGCTCGGTGGTGCCGAGGCGCTGCGTCACCGCAGCCGAGTACTGCATGCCGATGCGGCGACCGGTGCGGTACATGAGGCCCTGTGCGGCCAGCGGACCGAGCTGGTCGTGCAGCACCGGGGTGATGTTGCGGATGTAATCCATCGAATAGTTGCGCGACGCCTTCGCCAGACGTTCGGGCGGCCAACTGTCCGCGGCCAGAACCGGGAGGGCGTCCACGTCGACCGGCGGGCAGCTCTCGCCGAAACGGAACCGCACGCGCTCCTCCGGCTCGAGTTCGCGATCCTCCTCGACGTAGTACCCCTCGAGTCCGGGAAAGCCGTCCATCGTCTGCCCGGTGCACACGAAGCCGAGGCGCGGGTTACCGAGGCTCACCCCGTTGTGGCCATGCCATCCGTGCAGCATTGCCCTCGCAACCCGCGTCGGGACCGCTGCAAGCGCCGTCCCGTCGAAGATCCACCGGGGCGGGAG
>CAYUBX010000262.1:0-3118 GCA_964443165.1 uncultured Acidimicrobiales bacterium | reverse complement strand
TACCGAACCCACGCCTTGTTCTCGGATTCGGGCACGAACACCACGCCCACCCCGCCGACGTGGTTGGAGAGGTAGTGGTACTTGGCGCACGCGACCGCGTCGGGCTCGCCATCGAGGCCGAGCTTGGAGAGCCCGGGAAGAAACTTCTCCAGGTGCTGACGGCGAAAGAGTCCGAAGAGCGCATCGGCAGCCCGATCCTCGCCCTCCTCCACGACGAGCGCGAGGACGAGCCCGGTGAGATAGCGATGCAGCAGTTCGCTGATCGCCTCATAGCCGGCGTGGTCGATCTGATTCGGCGGGTTCGTCACCCCGCCATCGTTGCATCGATCGATACGTTGACCTCATGAATCGCCTGAGCGAGGAGACCTCGCCGTACCTCCGCCAGCATCGCGACAACCCCGTGCACTGGTACCCGTGGGGGCCGGAGGCGTTCGCCGAAGCCCAGATGACGGACAAGCCGGTGCTGCTGTCGGTCGGCTACTCCGCCTGCCATTGGTGCCACGTGATGGCCCACGAGTCGTTCGAGGACGAAGCGACTGCCGCGGTGATGAACGAGCTCTTCGTCAACGTCAAGGTCGACCGGGAGGAACGGCCCGACGTCGATGCGATCTACATGCACGCGGTGCAGGCGTTCACCGGTCGGGGCGGCTGGCCTATGACGGTGATGATGACCGCCGAGGGGCGCCCGTTCTTCGGCGGTACCTACTTCCCCCGTGAGCAGTTCGTGACGCTGATGGAACGCGTGGGCGAGATGTGGCGCGACCGGCGCGTCGAGCTGTTCGAACAGGGTGATCGACTCGTGGAGGCGTTGGAGCGATTCGACCGCATCCCCGCCGGAGAGGATCTCCCCGGGATCGACGCGGTCGGACGTGCGCTCGACGGTTGGCGGGCGGAGTACGACCCGGAGTGGGGAGGCTTCGGCCGGCCGCCCAAGTTTCCTCCCACCATGGCGATCGAAACGCTGCTCCGCCGGTCGTCACTCGAGGGAGACACGTCGCTCGCAGACATCGCGCTGCACACGCTCGACGCCATGGCGGCCGGCGGCATGTACGACCATCTCGGTGGTGGTTTCGCCCGATACAGCACCGACCGGGAGTGGCTCGTGCCGCACTTCGAGAAGATGCTGTACGACCAGGCGCTGCTGCTTCGGGCGTTCACACAGGGATGGTTGGTCGGTCGATCTGCCGATCACGCGCAGATCGTCGAGGAGACCATCGACTACTGCGTCCGGGATCTCCGACACAAAGGCAGTGGGTTCTTCTCCGCAGAGGACGCCGACAGCGAAGGGGTCGAAGGGCGCTTCTACGTGTGGACCCCCGACCAGGTCGCCGCGGTGGTCGGTGCGGACGGTGCGTCGGAGGTCTGGGAGTGGTGGGACGTGCAGCCGGGCGGCAACTGGGAGGGGGTGACCGTTCTCCGACGACCGGTGGGCGCAGGGTTGCGCCGCTCCGCCGAGCTCGAAACGGCCCGACTGGCGCTCCTCGACGCGCGATCGGCTCGGGTGCGGCCCGGGCTCGACGACAAGGTGCTCACCGAGTGGAACGGCCTGATGGTCGGGGCCCTCGCCGACGCAGGGCTGGCGTTCGGCCGGGACGACTGGGTGAAGCTGGCGGCAGAGACAGCGGACTTCCTGCTGGCCGAGTTGCGCGACTCCGACGGACGCTGGCTCCGGTCGTGGCAGGACGGTCGGGCCCGCCTCCTGGGATACGCAGCCGATGTCGCTGCGGTGATGGACGGATTCACCCGCCTCGCCGAGGCCAGCGGGAAGGCGCGGTGGATCGACGAGGCGGTCGCGGCGGCGCGCCAGTTGGTCGACCTGTTCTGGGACGAGGAGCGGGGAGGTGTCTTCACCCCCGGGTCCGATGCCGATCCGCTCGTGACCCGCCCCAAGGACCTTCTCGACAACGCCACGCCGGCGGCCAACTCCCTCGCCGCCGTCGGCTTCCTGCGGCTGTGGGCGCTGACCGGGCGACGGGAGCTGCTCGACCGTGCCGACTCGATCCTGCGCCTGCTCGCTCCTCTCGCCGACCAGTCGCCCACTGCCTTCGCCCACCTGCTCGGGGCCGTTGAGATGCGCTCCGACGGACCCACCGAGATCGTCGTGGTGGGCGACAGCGACGCCGCCGCGGAGTTGGTGGCGACCGCAGGTGCCACCCACCGCCCCGGCGCCGTGCTCGCCTGGGGAGAGCCGTACATGAGCCCCCTGTGGGAGGGCCGCGACGCCGATCGGGCGTACGTGTGCCAGGGCTACGCCTGCCAAATGCCCGCCACCACGCCCGCCGAGCTGCGAGCCCAACTCCCCTGAGGCTGGCGCGAATCGAAATTCCGACACTGGAACCGTTCAGAGCGGCTCAGCTGTCGAAATCTCGAAAGGGCGCGGCTACCGGCCCGACTTCTCCAGGATGTGGACGCCGCAGCTCGAGCCGAGGCCGATCACGTGGGCAAGACCAACGGTGGCCCCTTCGACCTGGCGGTCACCGGCCTCGCCACGGACGTGGGTGGCGACCTCGTAGAGGTTGGCGACGCCGGTGGCACCGATGGGGTGGCCCTTCGACAGCAGACCACCAGACACGTTGACCGGGATCTCGCCGTCACGCCAGGGGCCGCCCTTGTCGATCCACTCGCCGGCGCCGCCCTCCTCACAGAGGCGAAGGTTGTCGTAGTGCCGCAGCTCTGCGGTGGCGAAGCAGTCGTGCAGCTCGACGAGGTCGAGATCCTTGGGGTCGACGCCCGACTGCTCGTACGCCTGATCGGCGGCCGAGCGGGTGAGCGTGTTGACGTCGGGCTGCACCTGGCACCCCTCGGTCCACGGATCCGAGGTCAGCACCGAGGCCGAGATCTTCACCGCCCTCCGCTGTTGCTCCATCGGAAGCGACTTCAGCTTCTCGTCCGACACGAGCACCACCGACGCCGCACCGTCACCGGTGGGGCAGCACATCAGCAGCGTGTTGGGGTAGGCGATCACCTCGCCCTGCTTGATCTCGTCGAGCGAGAACTCCTTGCGGTACTGGGCGAGGGGGTTGAGCACCGAGTGGGCGTGGTTCTTCTGCGCCACCTTGGCGAACTGCTCGAACCCGACGCCGTCGATCTCGAATGCGTACTCCATGCCCGCCTGAGC
>CAYUBX010000261.1:0-5351 GCA_964443165.1 uncultured Acidimicrobiales bacterium | reverse complement strand
CCTCGACTACGGCACGTTCCAGCCGATCCAGATCGCTGCGACCGGGGTGATGAACGATTTTTTTTTTTATGATAAGGAGTTCAACGAGATCTACTCGAGCCGGCGCGACACGCTGGTGCGGGGTCTCAACCGCCTCGGTTGGGAGGTCGAGCCCCCGCGGGGGACCATGTTCCTGTGGGCGCCGATCCCCGAGCCCTATCGAGAGCTGGGTTCGGTGGACTTCTGCACCCACCTGGTCAACACCACCAACGTCGCGCTGTCGCCTGGCGTCGGATTCGGGCCAGGCGGTGAGGGCTTCGTCCGATTCGCTCTGGTGGAGAACGAACACCGGATCCGTCAGGCGATCACCCAGTTGAGCCGCGGGCTCGAGCGGCTCGACGCCTGACGCCAGCGGCGACGCGACAGGTCAGGGGGTGGGCTCGACGTCCCAGTGCCGCGCCCGCTCGACGGCACGTAGCCAGGCCGAGTGGAGCGTATCGGCGGCGGCCCGGTCAGGGTTCGGCTCGAAGGCCTGATCGAGGTGCCACGCATCGCTCACCTCCTCGGTGCTGCCCCACACACCCTCCGCCAACCCCGCGAGCATCGCTGCTCCCAGCGCCGTCGTTTCGGTGACCGTCGGTCGGCTGACGGTCACGCCCAGCTGGTCGGCCTGGATCTGGAGCAGGAGATCCATCACCGCTGCGCCGCCGTCCACACGCAGCCCGACGATCTCATGGCCGCCGGCTGCCGCCATCGCGTCGATGACGTCGCGGGACTGAAGGGCCATCGCCTCGACCGTCGCCCTCGCCAGGTGGGCCTTCGTGGTGCCGCCCGTCAGGCCGACGATGGTTCCGCGGGCATAGGGATCCCACCATGGGCTGCCGAGCCCGGCGAAGGCGGGGACGAAGAACGTTCCTCCGCTGTCGGGGACCGATGCCGCGAGGGGACCGATCTCGGGAGCGGATCCGATCACCCCGAGCCCGTCCCGCAGCCATTGGATGGCCGCGCCGGTGACGAACACGGCGCCCTCGAGCGCGTACACGGGGCCGTCGCCGAGGTCCCATGCCACGGTGGTGAGCAGGCCGTCGACGGGCTCGGGGCACGAGCGACCGACGTTCATGAGTACGAACGACCCGGTGCCGTAGGTGTTCTTGGTCATGCCGGGCTCCAGGCATGCCTGGCCGAACAGCGCCGACTGCTGATCGCCGGCGACGCCGCTGATTGGAATGCCTGCGCCGAGCGCTGTCGTGTCGGCGGTTTCGGCGAAACGGCCCGATGACGGCCGCACCTCGGCCAACGCGCTGATCGGGACGCCGAGCAGGTCGCAGAGTTCCTCCGACCATCTGCCGACGACGATGTCGTAGAGGAGGGTTCGCGAGGCGTTGGACGGGTCGGTCACATGCGCCCGACCACCGCTGAGTTTCCAGATCAGCCAGGTGTCGATCGTCCCGAGAGCCAGATCGTCGTCTGCCGCGACACCGCCCGGGCCGAGAAGCCACTCCGCCTTGGTGCCGGTGAAGTACGGGTCGAGGACCAGGCCCGTGGTCCGCCGGACGAGGTCGAGATGGCCGGCGGCCACAAGCTCGTCGCAGCGGCCGGCGGTTCGACGGTCCTGCCAGACGATTGCCCGATGGCGCGGCTCCCCGGTCGATCTCGACCATGCGACGAGCGTCTCGCGCTGGTCCGTGATACCGATCGCCGCCACCGGTTGGCCGATCGAGTCCACGACCTCGGCGAGGGTCTCCTGGACCGCACGCCAGATCTCGTCGGCGTCGTGCTCGACCCAGCCGGGACGCGGGTAGTGCTGGGTGAACTCGCGGTACGCCAGGCCGAGTTGGGCGCCCGACTCGTCGAGGGCGAAGCTGCGCACCCCGGTGGTGCCTGCGTCGATGGAGATGACGATGGCCATGGGCGCACAGTACAAGCCCACCTGACCAGTACCGTTCGGCGCATGAAGCTCGGTGTGCTGACCGGTGGTGGTGACTGCCCGGGACTCAACGCGGTGATTCGGGCCATCGTCCGGCGGGCCGTTCGTGACCGCGGCGACGAGGTCGTCGGGTTCCTCGCGGGCTGGGATGGCGTGGTCGAAGATCGCGGCGTGCCGCTCGACGTCGAGGCGACTCGGGGCATCCTCCCGCGTGGCGGCACCATTCTCGGCACGAGTCGAACGACAGCGGAGTTGCTGACGGAGGGCCTGCCGCAAGCACTCGAGACCACGCGCCGCCGGGAGCTCGACTGCCTCATCGTCATCGGTGGCGATGGCCTTCTCCCAATTGGGAGGAACGGTCGTCGGGATCCCGAAGACGATCGACAACGACGTCGCGGGCACGGAGCACACCTTCGGGTTCAACACCGCGGTCCAGATCGCCACCGACCTCATCGACCGGCTCCACACGACGGCCGAATCGCACGATCGGGTCATGGTGGTGGAGGTCATGGGTCGCCATGTCGGCCACGTCGCGGTGCACGCGGGTCTGGCCGGCGGCGCAGCGGCGACCTTGATCCCCGAAGAGCCCTTCGACATCGCCGAGGTCTGTGAGCGGCTGGTCCGCCGCCACGAGCGCGGCAGGTGGGCATCCATCGTGGTGGTGGCCGAAGGCGCCCGACCGGCCCCTGGCACCCTCGAGGTCCCCGACCCCGAACTCGACGTGTGGGGTCGACCCCGCGTCGGAGGGATCGGTGCTCTGTTGGCGGACGAGATCGCCGATCGCACAGGGTTCGAGACGCGAGTGACGGTGCTCGGTCACGTCCAGCGCGGCGGCACGCCGACGGCCTACGACCGGGTGCTCTGCAGCCGTTTCGGAGTGGCCGCGGTCGATGCAGCGCACGACGGGTTCGATGACCATATGGTGGCCCTACGAGGCGATCGCATGAGCGTCATCCCGCTCACGGACGTGGTGGGGCAGGAGAAGAGCGTCACGCCAGACCTGTGGGACGCCGCTCGTACCTTCTTCGCCTGACGGGTCGGGGTCGCCGGGGTACGTGTTGGACCGTGCGCGACGGTAACGTCGCGGACTGTGAGGATCGTCGTCGTCGGCGCCGGTGAGGTGGGTTCGTATGTGGCCGATCGCCTGAGCCGAGAAGGTCACGATGTCGTCATCATCGACACGGACCGGGAACGCTTGGGCGAGGTCAACGACAACTTCGATGTGTTGACGGTCTTCGGAAGCGGCACGAGCCCCACCGTTCTGGCCGAGGCGCAGATCGAGCGGGCCGACATGATGGTCGCGGTCACCGACCGTGACGAGGTGAACCTGCTGGCCTGTATGCAGGCCAAGCACGTGGGTGTTGGCTCCACTGTGGCACGCCTGCAGGACCGGGACCTCCGCGGGCCTGCGGGGCGGCACGTCCGTGAGGCAACCGGGGTGGACCTGGTGCTCGACCCCTACGAGCAGACGGCCGGCGCCATCCATGAACTGCTCGTCTACCGCGGCGCCAACGACATCAACGAGATGGCGGGCGGTGAGGTGCTGCTGGTGGGCGCGCGGCTCGCTGAGGACGCGCCCATCGTGGGAAAGCCGATGAGCGACATCGGCGCGGAGTACGAGCCCGAGTGGGACTTCATCTTCGGCGCGCTCGACCGCGATGGCGAGACCACGGTGGTGCGGCGAGATACCGTTCTGCAGAGCCACGACCTCTTGCGAGTGCTGTGCCGTCGTCGAGGGCGCCGCGAGCTGATGCGCATTCTCGGCCTCACCCGCACCGAGCTCCGCAAGGTGATGATCCTCGGCGGCGGGCGAATCGCCGAACTGCTCGCGACCCGCTTGGTTGCCCGCGGTGTGGAAGTGGTCATCGTCGAGCGGCGCCACGAACGCTGTGTCGAGTTGAGCGAACGGATCCCGCACAGCCTCGTGCTCCACGGTGACATCACAGACAGCGATCTGCTCGCACGTGAAGACGTGGGCAGCTTCGACGCGGTGGTCGCGGCGACCGGTGAGGACGATGCCAACGTCCTGGCGTGCCTCTTCGCCAAGTCCGAAGGGGCCACCGAGACGATCGCGGTGGTGCACCGCTTGTCGTTGCTGTCTCTCCTGGACCAGGTCGGCATCGATGCCGCCCTGTCGCCGAGGACGGCGAGCGCCAACAGCGTGCTCCGGTTCGTGCGAGGCGACGTCACGGCGGTGACGACGTTTCTCGAGGGCGACGTCGAAGTGCTCGAGTTCGAGGTCCACAGCGGGGCGATCGCCGACGGGCGCTCGGTGCGAGATCTGGGCTTGCCCAAGGACGTCCTGCTCGGCGCGATCGTGCGCGATGGCAACGCCACGATCGCGAGGGGACGAAGCGTGCTGCGGGCCCGCGACCACATCATCGTGTTCGCGAAACCGCACCTGGTCGATGAGGTGAAGCAGGCCTTCGGGTGACGCCACGCCCGCCGAGCAAGGCTCCGCCGCCCGGCCTCGTGCAACGGGCACTGACCGTCGTCTTTCGGTGGGCGCACCGCCTACTGCTGCAGCTGTCCCAGGGGCGACTCGACACGGTCGTTGGCGTCACGGTCGGTGCGGTCTGGCTTCTGATGAGCCTCCTCTTCGCCGTCGCTGCCGTCGTCGACCTCGTACGTGGAGGGCCCGATTGGGGCGTGCTCTTCCTCGTCGGCGCGCTGGTCGGGCTCGGTGGATTCGTCTCGGCGCGTCTGTCGCACTTCCCGTCGACATTGACGGTTCCACGACTGTTCGCGGCGGTCGTGAGCGGCACCACCGCCGCCGTCGTTGCGATGACGATCGCTCACCTCGCGACCGGCACGACGTCGGCGGTCGACGTCGCGTTCGCCGAGGCTGCCGCGACGGTCACGGGAACCAACGCGACCGCCATCGATCCCGGCGTCATGTCCGACGGGGTGATCATGCTGCGCGCGGCAGGGCAGTGGGCCGGTGGCGCCGCGCTCATCGTGATCTTGGTGCGCGTTCTCCCACACCTCGGAGTCGGTGGGCTCGACGCCGACGGCGGCGTGGCCACACGCTCGGCGCGGCGGCTCTCGCCAAGGACCGGAGCGACGATGGGCCGGCTGCTTCTCCTCTATCTCGCGCTGACCGGTCTCGTCGCGGTCGCCTATCTCGTGGTGGGGATGCCGTTCGTCGACAGCGGCATCCATGCCATGACCACGATCTCCACCGGTGGATTCAGCAGCCGGGCCGCGTCGATCGGGGGATACGACTCCGCGGCGATCGAGTGGGTGGCGATCGCCGGAATGACGATTGGCGGGACGAGTCTGCCGTTGATGTTCCTGGCCACCCGGCGCAAGGATCTGCGCCGCTTTGCACGGAGCCTCGAGTTCCGCCTCTACGTCGTGTTCATCGTCTTCGTGGCGTTCTCCATTGTCGTCTGGTCCGACGCCGCCCCCACGCACGACGGCATCCGGTCAGCCCAGTTCGCCG
>CAYUBX010000260.1:0-5363 GCA_964443165.1 uncultured Acidimicrobiales bacterium | reverse complement strand
GGGTGGGGGCCGCCGACGGCTTGAGGGCGTTGGCGGTGCGACCGGCGGCACTGGCCGACGCCATCTCGCCCATCGTCATCACGCCACACGACGGTGAGTTCGCCCGCCTCTTCGGCGCCGACGTTCCCCTCGATCGGGTGAGCGGAGCGCGGGACCTGGCCCGCCGGCTCGGCGTGGTCGTGTTGCTGAAGGGCGCCACGACGATCGTCGCGGCTCCGGGTGGTGAGGTTCGCCTGGTGACCAGCGGCTCGCCGCGGCTCGCGACGGCGGGAACCGGTGATGTGCTCACCGGCGTCATCGCTGCCCTGGTGGCTCGTGGACCGGTCCTCGACGCTTCGGCGGCCGCAGCCCATTGGCATGGTCGCGCTGCTGCGCTGGGATCCTCTGGTCTGATCGCCGGCGACGTCCCTGATCTTCTCGGCTCGGCCGCAGAGCGAATGGGCGCCTCGTGACGACCGAGTCCGTACATCGACCGACCCGTTGCGTCGTCGATCTCGGTGCCATCGAGCGCAACTACCGGGCCATCGACGCCCACGTGGACGGCGCGCTGGTGATGCCCGTCGTCAAGGCCAACGCGTACGGGCACGGGTTGGCCGAGGTCGCGCTCCGGCTCGAACAGGCCGGAGCCCCGGCGCTGGGTGTCGCGTACGTCGAGGAGGGAGTTGCCCTGCGCAACGCGGGCGTGAAGGTCCCGGTGCAGGTGCTGGGCGGGGCCGTCCAACGTCAGATCCCTCTGTTTCTCGAACACGGACTCACCTTCACGGCCCCCTCGATCGACAAGGTCCGCCAGATCGATGCCGCGGCCGCCGCGGAGGGCGTCCACGCCGACGTCCACCTCAAGATCGACACCGGCATGGAACGCATCGGTGTACACCACCCCAACGCGGCCGCCCTGTTCGAGGCTGCGGGCGAGTGCGACAACGTCGGCATCGGCGGCGTGTTCAGCCACTTCGCCAACGCGGACACCGCCGATCTCGATGACGCCCGCCGTCAACTCGACCGCTTTCTCGGGGCTGTGCAGTTCTTTCCCGACAACGGGCTGCCGACGCCGATCCGCCACATGGCCAACTCCGCTGCGATCGCGCAGCTCCCCGAATCGCACCTCGATATGGTCCGGCCGGGGATCATCAGCTTCGGGGTCTATCCGTCCGACGAGACCGCTCGCACCATCGAACTGGAACCCGCGCTGCGCTGGCTGTCCGAGGTGATCTACTTCAAGGTGGTGCAGGCGGGAAGCGCGGTGAGCTACGGCAGCACGTGGGCACCACAGCACCAGACCCGGGTGATCACCATGCCGATCGGCTACGCCGACGGCTACATGCGGGCGCTGTCCAACCGCGCGGAGGTGCTGGTCGCCGACCAACGCCTCCCCGTGGTGGGGAGGGTGTGCATGGACCAGACGATGGCCGACCTCGGCGGTGGAACGGCCTACAACGGGGATGAGGTGGTGATGATCGGCCCCTCGGGTGGAGACGAGATCCTCGTCGAGGATCTCGCCCGCTGGGCCGGGACCATCCCGTACGAGGTCCTCACCTCGATCTCGGCTCGCGTTCCCCGGGAGCACATCGACTGAGGGCCTGGCCGGCCTCGGCTCGTAGAATTGTCGTTCGCCATGTTGCACGTGAGGACTCGATCGGTGACGGAGACACGCGCGGTCGCCGCCGCGCTCGTTCCGCTGCTCCGACCCGGTGACGTCGTCCTTCTGTCGGGCGACCTCGGCGCCGGCAAGACCGCGTTCGTGCAGGGTCTCGCGGGTGCTCTCGGTGTGACCGAACGTGTGACGAGCCCCACGTTCACCCTCGCCGCGACCTACGAGGGAACGATGCCGGTCCACCACCTCGACGTCTACCGACTCGACAACCTCGCCGAGGTCCTCGACCTCGACCTCCCAGGGCTCCTCGACGACGACGGCGTGGTCTGCATCGAATGGGGCGAGGTGGTGGTGCCCGAACTGCCGCGGGACTTTCTGCAGATCCGTCTTCAGCTCGGCCATCCCGAGGACATCGCCGACGCGCGAGTGCTCGAGTTCGAAGCGGTGGGCCCGAGCTGGCGCGACCGCGAGCAGGCGCTCGGTGAAGCGGTGGCCGAATGGGTGGGTAGCTGACGTGTTGATCCTGGGCATCGAGACCGCGACCCCGCAGGTCGGTGTGGCGATCGGCGGCCATGAGGGAGTGTTGGCGTCGTTCCACACGGCGCGCGACCGCAGACACGCGGAGACGCTCGCCCCGGCCATCAAGTTCATCTGCGAACAGGCGCGGATCGACCTCGGCGAGATCGGCGCGGTCGCGGTCGACGTCGGCCCTGGTCTGTTCACGGGCCTTCGGGTGGGGCTCGCCACGGCGAAGGCCATCGCACACGCCGTCCGCGTCCCCATGGTGGGGATCAGCAGCCTCGACCTCGCTGCGTTCCCGGCCCGCTTCTCGGACCGGCTCGTGGTCTCGATGATCGATGCTCGCCGAGGCGAGGTCTTCTGCGCCAGCTACCGGAGGGTGCCAGGCGGCATTCAGCGGGTGACCGAGCCGCACGTGGACCAACCCGCAGACGTAGCCGACCAGCTCTTCGCGCAGGGTGACGAGTGTCTCCTCGTGGGCGATGGGGCGGAGCGCTACGCCGCCGTCTTCGACGGCGCCTCTGGTATCGAGATCGGGCACGAGGGATTTCGTCACCCATCGGCCGGTTCGCTGGTCGAGCTGGCCCACGCGCGAGCCCTGCGCGAGGAGTTCGTGACGCCGGGCGAGATCGAGCCCATGTATCTCCGCTCACCAGACGCTCGCATCAACTGGCAGCAGCGGGAGCGCACGTGAGCGCGCAGGTCACCGACGAGCTCCTGGCGATCGAGCCCATGCGTCGGCGTCACATTCGGGCGATCCGCGCGATCGACCGGCAGGTCTATCCGAGTCCCTGGTCGACGGCTCTGTATCTCGACGAGCTCCGACTGCGTGACAGTCGGGTCTACCGGATCGGCCGCCACGGCCCCCGTCTCGTCGGCTACGCCGGGGCGATGCTGGTTCACGACGAGGGCCACATCACCTCGGTGGCCGTGGATCCCACCGCACAGGGTCGAGGTGTCGCGGCCCGCCTCCTCGCATCTGTCCATCGGGGGATGATCGACCTCGGTGCGGACGCGATGACCCTCGAGGTCCGCGCCTCCAACCGTCGGGCCCAGGACCTGTACCGCCGCTTCGGGTACGTACCGGCCGGCGTGCGGGCGAAGTACTACAGCGACCCGGACGGAACGAAGGAAGACGCCATCGTCATGTGGTGCCACGACGTGCAGCTGGCCGACCACCTCGACCGCCTCACCGACACCGAGGCGAACTTCTCGCAGACCACCGACTGGGGGACCCCATGACCGTCGTGCTCGGCATCGAGACCTCCTGCGACGAGACCGCCGCTGCGGTCGTCGTCGACGGTCGCGAGGTGAGAGCCAACGTGGTCTCGAGCCAGGTCGACCTCCACGCTCGCTACGGCGGCGTCGTGCCCGAGATCGCCGGCCGCGCCCATGAGTCGCTCATCACCCCGGTCGTCGCCGAGGCGCTGGTCGAGGCGGGGATCGCGGATGAGGAGATCGACGTGGTTGCCGCCACGCACGGCCCTGGCTTGATCGGCTCGCTCCTGATCGGCGTCGCCGCCGCCAAGGCATTGGCGCTCGCCTGGGACAAACCCTTCATCGGCATCAACCACCTCGAGGCACACCTGTACGCCGCCCTCCTCGAGGAGCCGGACCTCGAGTTTCCGCTCGTCGTGCTCCTGGTGAGCGGCGGTCACACGATGCTGATCAGCTTCGAGGACCACGGCCGCTACCGGCTGCTTGGTTCGACCCTCGACGACGCAGCGGGTGAAGCCTTCGACAAGGTCGCCCGCTATCTCGGGCTCGGCTACCCCGGTGGGCCTGCGATCGACCGCATCGCGATGGACGGCGACCCCGAGGCGGTCCGGTTTCCGCGGGCCCTCTACAACGAGGGCTACGACTTCTCCTTCTCGGGCCTCAAGACATCGGTCGTCAACCACGTCCGCAAGAACCCCGAGGCCGACACCGCCGACGTGTCCGCTTCGTTCCTGGCCGCGGTCGTCGACGTGCTTGTCCACAAAGCGCGCCGGGCGGCGCACGACGTGGGGGCCAACGGCATCTGCCTCGCCGGCGGTGTCGCCGCCAACTCGCTCCTGCGCGAGGCCACTCTCGACCTGTGCACCGAAGACGGTCTCCACGCCTTCCTTCCCTCGCGGTCGATGTGCACCGACAATGCGGCGATGGTCGCCGCGGTCGCTTGGTGGAGGCTGCAGAGCGATGGGCCGGCACCCCTCGATCTGGGCGCCGATCCCGGCCTCAAACTGCCGTTCGTCTGAAGTTCGACTTCTCCGAGGTGCCGGGTTGTGAGGCGCGTGCCGCGCGCCGTATCGTTAGCACTCGGCATGCGAGAGTGCTAACGCCCCCAACGGGGTCACTCAGCCCTCGGATGTCAATTCACACACCCATCGCAGAGAGCCATGGAGGCGATTGAGCCGATGAACCTGCAGCCCCTCGAGGATCGCATTGTCGTGCGACCCGGCGTCGCTGAGGAGACCACCGCAAGCGGTCTCGTGATCCCGGACACCGCCAAGGAAAAGCCGCAGCAGGGCGAAGTCCTCGCTGTTGGCCCCGGCAAGCGTTCCGATTCGACCGGCGAGCTGATCCCCGTCGACGTCAACGTCGGTGACGCGGTCGTGTACAGCAAGTACGGCGGCACCGAGATCACGTCCGACGGTGAGGACCTCCTCATCCTGAGCGCCCGCGACGTTCTCGCGATCGTCGGCTGAGGCCCTGATGGCAAAGATCCGGAAGTTCAGTGAAGCGGCCCGTCGCGGCCTTGAGGCCGGCGTCAACCAACTGGCCAACGCGGTGAAGGTCACCCTCGGCCCCAAGGGCCGCAACGTCGTGCTCGAGAAGAGCTTCGGCGCCCCGACCATCACCAACGACGGCGTGAGCATCGCCCGTGAGGTCGAGCTCGAGGACCCGTTCGAGAACATGGGCGCTCAGCTGGTGAAGGAGGTGGCCACCAAGACCAACGACGTCGCTGGTGACGGCACCACCACCGCCACCGTGCTTGCTCAGGCTCTCGTCCGCGAGGGTCTCCGCAACGTTGCTGCCGGCGCCAACCCGATGTCGCTCAAGCGCGGCATCGAGGCGGCCGTGGCCGCTGGTGTCGTCGCGATCGGCGACATGAGTGAGGACGTCAGCTCGGACAAGGGCAAGATCGCATCGGTCGCCGGCATCAGCTCGGCCGATCCGGCGATCGGCGAGATCCTCGCCGAGGCCTTCGACAAGGTCGGCAAGGACGGTGTGATCTCCGTCGAGGAGAGCAACACCTTCGGCGTGGACATCG
>CAYUBX010000259.1:0-5384 GCA_964443165.1 uncultured Acidimicrobiales bacterium | reverse complement strand
CGCCACGTTCGCCCAGCACCTCACCGAGGTGATGGATCTCCACCGCACCGTGCTCGAGGAGTTCAAGCGCACGATCGGTGAACAGGGCACGCGCAACCTGCGCACCGTGCTCGGTGGCTTCGGGTTCCGGGGCGACGCGGTCGACCAACTGGTGGGCGACCTGTCCGGTGGTGAACGCACCCGCCTCGCGCTCGCCCACACGATGGCCAACCCGGTCAACCTGCTCATCCTCGACGAGCCGACCAACCACCTCGATCTGCCCAGCTGCGACCTGCTCGAAGATGCACTGCAGGTGTACCCCGGTACCGTTCTGCTCGTCACGCACGACCGGCACCTGATTCGCAATGTCGCCGACGCACTCGTCGTCGTGCGCGACGGCACCGCCACCTATCACGCGGGTGTCGACGAGAACCTGCTGCGGCCGACGGGACCGGCCACCGACGTTCCGGTGTCGGCCGCGCCAGCAAGCCCGGCCCAGGAGAACGGGACCGCGAAACAGGACAAGCGCCACGAGGCCGAGCGTCGCAACAAGCGCCACCGGGCCACCAAGGATCTCGAGCGACAGCTGGCCGACATCGAGGCCCGGTGGGAGGCGGCCGAGTCCGAGGTTGCGACCCTTCAGGCGGAGCTCGCCGATCCCGCCACGTACGACGCGCCAGAGAAGCTGGCCGACATCACGTCACGACACGACAAGGCGAAGGACCGCGCCACCCAGCTGATGACCGACTACGAGACGGTCCAGCGCCGAATCGACCGCGCCATCGCCGACCTCTGACCCGACGCCTCAGCTGTCGTCGCTCGCCGACTTCGGGAGCGAAGCGAGCGAATCGGCGCAACCCGACGGGTTGCCGCTGGCAGACGAAGAGAGGCAGCCGGCGGCGGGGGCACCCACGGGGACGTGGTCGACGCTGACGTTTGTTCCGCCGCCTGAGCCGAACGTGACGAGCGCTGCGGTGCCGTTGCCGGGCTTGCCCATGGGCGTGCCCGGGTACCAGGCGGGGACGCCTTCGTGGCTCGCGTCGGTGGTGACGTGCCAGTGGCCGAGCGCCACGTAGTCAGCCGAGGTCTGAGCGATCTCCTCATGGGTGATCGGCGACGAGCGGTGGACGTCCTCCGGCGTGAGGTTGAGGTGCCCGTGTCCCGCGACGACGAACCAGCCGTCGTCGGGTCGCTGCGGCACGTCGGACAGCGGCCGATAGCCCGGCTCGTGCTCGGCCATCGCCTTGCCCCAAATCCGTAGCGTGCCCTCAAACAGCTCCAGCATCGTTCCGTCGAGTTCGTCGAGGAGCAGGACGCCCGAACCATCGACCTGTGGCCGGCATCGCTCCCACAGCGATGCCTCGTCGTGCACGTCGTGGTTACCCGGGATGATCACCACGGGGACGCCCGACGAGGCGAGAAGCTCCAGAGTCGAGTGGATCGTGTCCTCGGTGAGGCGGGCGTGATCGAAGAGGTCGCCGGCCACCATCAGCACGTCGACCTCGTGCTCGTGCACTGCACCGACGAGCGCGTGGATCGGGCATTGGCACACGTCGTGGTGGTCGCCCTCGTTGGAGCTGACGTATCCGATGTGGACGTCGCTCGTGTGCAGCATGCGCAGCTGTGCGGTGGCCTCGGCACCCATGGCGCACCAGCCTGCCATCACCAGATGGCTCGCGCCGAGTCGCCGTATGGTCGATTTCGCGTCACCGACGGTTCGCGGTGAGGCCGATAGCTTCGACGGCGTGCACATCTTGGTGACCAACGACGACGGCATTGATTCGGAAGGGCTCCACGTCCTCGCTCGCGCGATGACGTCACACGGCGACGTCACGGTCGTGGCACCCCACACCGAGAATTCGGGTGCCGGTGCCGCCATCGGCGCACTGCACCTCATCGAGCCCGAGGTTCACCCTGCGGAGATCGAGGGAATCGAACGGGCGTGGAAGGTGACAGGAACGCCCGCGCTGTGCGCGCTGTTCTCGCGGATGGGCGCGTTCGGCGACATCGACCTCATCGTGTCCGGCATCAACCCGGGCGCCAACGTCGGTCGGGCGGTGTACCACTCGGGCACGGTCGGGGCCGCGATCACCGGCCGGATCGGCGGGATCCCCGGCATCGCCGTGAGCCAGACGGTGACCGGTTTCGGCGTGATGGGCCAGGGCTGGGAGGAAGCAATCATCGGCCAGAAGTGGCACGCCGCCGCCGAGGTGGCGAGTGCGGTCGTCGGCGGGCTGGTCGCGAGCCCGCCCCACGATGCGTACGTGATCAACCTCAACGTGCCGGACCTCGAGGTGTCCGAGATGAAGGGCTGGCGCTATACCGAGGTCGGTCTCGTGCCGCCGCGCGCGATCCAGTCCGTCGAGCTGGCGCCGCATCCCACCGCAGACGGCGCGTTCACGGTGGAGATGCAGTGGGGCGACGCGGTCGACCTTCCGCTCGACGTCGACGCTGGAGCGGTCATGCACGAGTACGTCTCGGTGTCCTACCTCTCCCCCATCACCGCCGTCGCCCCGCACGGGGATGCCGGCATCATCACGGCCCTCGACGACCTCCTGCGATGACAGACGCCATCTCCGATCCCGAGCGTCCCTGGGCCGACGAGGTCCCCCCGGGCCGACTCGTCAACGAAGGCCACGCGGCGGGCGACGTGCTCGAAGCCCACGACTGGCGCGTGCTCCGACGCGAGCCCGGCGTCCTCCGCATCGAGGCACACCTGCCGGGCGCGCTGCTCAACCCGCGGGGTCAGTTGTTCGGCGGCTTCACCGGGACCTACGTCGACTTCGTGTCGCTGTACACCCGTCGCGGCGACCCCACCTCCCCGCGAGGCTTTCAGAGCACGATCAACATGCGGATCGACTACTTCGAACCGATCACGGGCCCGACATTCGAGATCGAGGGGCGGGTGATCAACGAGCGGGGACGAAACGCGCTCGTCGAGACCCGCTTCTTCCAGGACGGGGTGATGGCCGTGTACGCCATCACCACGATGCGCGAACTCGCCGACTGATCGACAGCGACCCGACCGGGATCAGAGCTTCGATCGAACCCAGTCGACGATGAGCTCGGCGGCCTCGTCGCGCGCTCCATCGCGATCACGGAGGTAGTGATCGCCGACGACGGTGTGGCGGCTGACGTCCTCCGACGCCAGCGCATCCACGATCGCGTCGGTGTCGCTGGGGAACACCCCCGTGTCCGCGTCGGCGTCGATCACCAACGCTGGAAGGGTGATCCGGGCCAGGTGCGGAGCGCCCTGACACGGAGATTCACTCAAGCTCCACATCGAGAGCCACGTGCGGCAGGAGCTCACCGTGCCCACGCCGTACACCCCGTAGTTGGCTCGCTGCGGATGGCCGAGGTAGCACGCGGGGGTCTCGCGGTTGGACGGATCGAGCGTGCTGTCGATCATGCGGAGGTCGGCCCAGAGCCGAGGCGTGGTGAACAGTCGATCGTGATGCCCGGCGGCGGTCATCCGATCGATCTCCGAGCGACACCACGCGGTGATGCGATCGTTGCGCTCGCGCTGGCCCGCTCGATAGCGGCGAACGAACTCGGGGTCGAAGGGCACCTGCCGACCCTCGGCGAAGGGATCGAGGTCGGGGTCGATGCTGAGCGGATCGCCCTCATCGACGATGGAGGGGTCCATCCAGTTGGTGAGGACTTCGGGCCGACCGGGGTGTGCGGCGAGGGAGATGTACAGCTGCGCCGGGGTCAGGTCGAGCGCGGCGGGAGTGATCTCGCGCCGCCCGTACTCGGGAGTGAGGCTCGGTGAGACGGCTTGCGATTGATAGCAGGCCATCAGCGAGCCGCCACCGCTGTTGCCGAGCAAGACCACCTGCTCGACGCCGGCTTCCTCGATGAGCCACCGGACACCGACCCCGATCTCCGCGACAGCGTGGTCCGCGAGGAAATAGGGCTCCGCGCCGCGGAAGCGGGTGTTCCATCCCAGGAAGCCGAGTCCCCGCTCCGCCACCAGGTCGGCGAGGTAGTGCTCGCTGAAGTCGACGTTGTAGTGGGTAGCGATCAAGGCGGTGGCGGGCCGCTCGCCCTCCGGGCGGTAGTACACGCCCTGACACGGTCGGCCGCCTGCTCCTGCTCGGCCCACGATCGGCGATTCGAGGCCGACGAACTCGCGGACAACAGCCATCTCAGCTGACCACCACGGGGTCGCGGCCGACACGCACTCGCCGCACGATCGCCATCGCTGCCAATACACCGAGCCCGATGGCCACGAAGAACGCCCAGTGAGCGAGGTCCTCGAAGCTCCGCTCCTCGACGATGAGGCCGGACGAGATCCCGGCCGCCGCACCGGTCGCGGTCATGAGAACGTCGGCGGTCGCCTGGACGCCGACCCGCTCGTGGGCCGGGAATGAAGCGGTCATGAGCGAACTTCCCGCCACTGCGGCGAAGCTCCAGCCGATCCCGACGAAGAAGAGACCCCAGATGTGCCCTCCGGCATCGGGGGCGCTGGTGTGTGAGGCGACCTCACTTCCGAACGCCAGGGTCATGGCGCCGAGGGCGATCATCACCTCCGACCCGAACCGGTCCACCAACTTTCCGACGTACGGGGAGAAGGCGAACATGCCGACGATGTGCAGCGACATCATCACGCCGATGACGACGCCGTTCTGCTCGCCGTCGCGCATGTGGAGCGGCGTCACCGTCATCACCCCGACCATGACCGCCTGCGAGAGCATCATGCCGATCAGCGCGATGCGCGCGAGGGGGTGCCGGATGATCGACGCCACATCGCCGAGCTTGGGGGCGCGGAACGTGATGCCATCACCTTGCCGCGCCGCGACGTGAAGGGGGTCGGGGCGAAGGCGTACGTGGATCACGGCTGCCGCGACGACGAAGAGCGCGATCGACACGCCGTAGGGAAGCGCGAACCCCGCAGTGGAGTCGCTGTCGCCGAAGATCTCCTTGACGCCCAGGCCGAGCGTCGGCCCGAGCACCGACCCCACGGTGCTCGCCCACATCACCAGGCTGATGCTGTGTGCGCGGTCCTCGTCGGTGGCGAGGTCGGCGCCCGTGTAGCGGGCAGCCAACGTGGTGGCCTGGCCCACGCCCACGATCATGATGCCGAGGACGAGCAGGGGGTAGACCTCGGTGAGCGCGGCGATCATCGCGAAGGCGGCGCCGACCGCACCGGTGCTGTAGCCCGTCCGCAGTCCGACCCGGCGACCGCGTCTGGCCATGAGGTGAGCGAGCGGGATCCCTGCGAGCGTCCCGCCGATGCTGAGGCTGACGCCTGCGATGGCGCCCTTGGTGTCGCTGCCGGTCATCTGGGCACCGGTGAGCGCCGCTGCCGAGAACGACGACGTCATGGCGAGCCCTGCGGGGACGACGCCGACCTGCAGCGACCGATCGTTCTGCGCTGCAGCGCAGCTCGATCCATGTCGAGG
>CAYUBX010000258.1:0-5397 GCA_964443165.1 uncultured Acidimicrobiales bacterium | reverse complement strand
GTGTGCAGGTCGTTGAAGCCGGCAAGGCCAGGGTCGAACAGAACCCTGATCTCGCCGTCGTTCACGTGCTGGATGTTGCGTCCACCCACCACGAGGCCGCCATCCGCGTGAAACACCATGCCCCCGACGCCGCGCCGTTTGGGGATCACCACTTCGATCTCGCCGTCCGGCCGGCGCCGCCGGACACCGCCGTTGGGGACGTCGGAGAAGTAGAAGTTGTCGTTCTCGTCCACCCTCGGGCCTTCGATGAGACCCCAGCCGGACGTCAGCAGTTCGAGTTCCGCCATCGCCGCAGTATTGCGCCGGACCGACGGCGGTGCTCGCCGGTTCACCGGCCGGGCGACAGCAGTCCCAGCGGATGTCCCGTACGGGTGAAGAGATCCTCGGTCATGCGGAGCGTCAGGCCCCACAGCACGCGGGTGGCGTCGAGCTGAACTCCGGGCCAGAGCTGGGAGCCGAGCGGCGGATACGGATACTGAACGTGCCTGTCCGAGTCCGCGATGTGGGCGACGGGCACCCAGAGAGCGTCGGCGACCTCGTGGTTGAAGTCGAGCGCCGGCCGCGGACCCTCGAGCCAGCACAGATGGGGGGTGACGCGGAGCTTCTGTCGCGTTCCTCGCGGGCCTCCCTCTTGGTCCGGCAGGCGGCCCAACAGAACTGTGGACGCGAGATCGAAGCCGATCTCCTCGAGCGTCTCGCGGGCGGCGGTGGCCGCGCTGTCCGCGTCGCCGGGCTCGTGACGGCCGCCCGGAAAGGCAATCTGGCCCGACCACGGATCGCCCTCTTTGGTAGCCCGCTCGATGAAGAGTGCCTCGACACCGAGATCGCCCCGACGGAACACGGCTGCCACCGAGGCAGACGGTCCGTCGTGCGGCGCGACAGATCCACCGAGCAGAACCGCGCACAAGGCCTCGGGGGCGAAGCTGTCCTGCACGTCAGTTGCTAGCGCTCGCGAGCCGGCCGCGAACCCCGAGATAGTCGCTCTCGCTGACGGCCGCGAACCCCACCAGGCCCGCCGACTCGAGCACCCGCCGGCCCTCGTCATCGAGATCCGACAAGAAGAAATCGCGCACGAGCCGCTGATCGTCCTGAGAGACATGGACTCCAGCGACGAGCGGTTGGGTCGGGAAGGGCCCGAGCCGAGCGATGACCCGCCCGACACCCGGGTGAGTGCAGCGCGTCACAGAGTCGACCGCCGCCGCGTCGACGGTTCCGGCGCTGATCTCCTCGAGCGAGCGCAAGTGACCGCCGGTCAGCACCGCCTCGACGTCGCGCCCCATCACGAGCCCGACATCCTCGAGCGCGAATCGAAGCGCGTAGAAGCCGCTCAGGCTGGCCTCGTCGTTGCACGCCACGCGCCGGCCGCGGAGCGCAGCGACGTGGGTGACCGGCGAATCGTGCGGAACGATGAGGTCAGAGAAGTACCGCGGCTCACCGTGGGAGTCGCCGTCGTCGGGAACCCACGCGACACCGACCAGATCGACGTCGGTCTGACGGACGAACGCGGTCGAACACATCCAACCGAAGTCGACCGCTCCGGGACCGAAGTCCTGATCACCGTCTTCGGGGCCTGAGCGGTCGCTGACCACATCGAGCTCGACCGGCCGACCGAGCGCCGTCTCCATGCGACGCGCCGAGTACTCGAACACGGACAGATCGATGCCAGGGACCAGCCAGCTGCGAAAGCGAACGGACGGGGTTCCAGACATGATCCGCAGAGCCTACGTCCATCGATTCGACATCGGCACCGGTTGGAGAACGCTGAAACGGCGTTTTCGCAGGTCAATGGACTTTTTCTCCGCACCGAAAGGTGCGAGTCATGGCGATGACCGCGGCACCAACCGGGTTCTCACCAGTCCCCAGATGTCCGCGGACCGCGCACGCGGATCTTGGCCACATGACCACCGCAGCCCGCATCGCAGCCTCCCTCATGTGCCTCCTCGTTCGGGCCCGCCAGGTCGGCGAGCGCAACACGGTCGCCGACTGCTCCGAGACGCTGATCACCACTCCCGCGGAGGAAGGAGGCCGACGCGTTGGTGGTGGGCGAACCACTTGTCGAACATGTCCTCGGTGTCCATGCAGGTGGCGAAACCGGCCTGCCGGATCTTGATCGTGCTCACCAATGAGGGCGGGCGGAGCCGGTCGTTGCCGTAGCCGCACAGCATGTCGGTGTAGATGAAGGACTGACCGACGAACTCCTCCACCTCGCGGGGGCTCACCAGCCCGAAGCGATCGTGCACGTCCGCCCACTCGGCAGCCCGGCGCGGCATCTCGACTGCGAGGCGGGTCGGCCGCTCCTCCCCCACCTCCATCCCGAGCGCGTCAGCGATCGCTGGCCACACGTTGGCCATCGTGAACACGTCGCCGTTCGTGACATTGAAGGTCTCGTTGCGAGCGACGTCGTGTGTCGCCGCCCAGTGAAGGGCCTCCCCCACGATCCCCGCATCGACGGCCTCGGTGATCGACGCGACACCGCCCGGCCAGTGCAGCGGCTCCCCCATCGCCCGGAGGACCGCCGCGTACGTACCGATCGCCGGAACGGGGTTCATGTTCCCGCCGATCGCCTCGCCGAAGATCACGACGGGACGGAAGATGGACCATCCGAAGCCCTCCGCCTCGGCGCGCCCGCGCAGCTCGTCCTCCTGCAGCCAGTAGAAGTTGGCGTGATCGTGACGCGGGGTGCGCTCGCGGCCGGGCACCGCCATCGGCTCGACGTGGGCGCCGTACGCCTTGGTTCCCTGCAGAAGGGAGACATGCTCGAGGTCGGCCACCTCACACAGCGGGTCGAGCAGGTTGCGGAGCATTGCGAGATTGGTCTGCATCTGCTCCTCGCTGCGCCACCCGGCGATGAGGCCTGGCTCCTCGTACAGGGCCGCGTAGACCACATGGGTGATGTCTCCGAGACCCGCGATCCGCTCGCGGGCAGCCTCCGCGTCGAGTAGGTCGAGCGAGAGGTGCTCGACCCGTTCCGGGAGGCGGTCGGGTGTCCGCCGCGATGCGCTGACGACCTCGAAGGAGGGATCGGCCGCGAACCGCGTCGCTACGGCGAACCCGACAAGACCAGAGGCCCCGACCACCAGTACGCGCATCGCTCCCCCTATCACCGGTCGGCACCGTAGCGGTGCGGCGAGACGTGTCGCGGGAACGAACTCGCCGGGGGTACGTTGAGCGCACGGACGGTCTCCCCAGTGGGACGCGACGCCGCAAAGGGACATGGGCGATGAGTGAGCCGAAGCCGGCGTCGGAGAGAACCGCCACACTCAACCGAGCTGCGGCGACCCGACTCCGCTTCGACGACGACCTGGACTTCGCCGCCGCGTCTCGCGGGTTGATCGCGACCATGGACGACGGCGTCGTGCGGGACGGCGACCATGTGGTGTGGGACGTGGGGCGGCACGACTTTCTCCGCACCGACGACCCGCCGCCGGACACGGTCCATCCCGGACTCTGGCGACAGGGACGCCTCAATGCCGTCCACGGCCTGTTCGAGGTGATGCCCGGCGTGTGGCAGGCACGCGGCTACGACATCTCGAACCTCACCTTCATCGCCGGCGAGACCGGTTGGATCCTCGTCGACGTGCTCACGACGGCGCCGACCGCAGCCGCCTGCCTCGACCTAGCGAACCGAACGCTCGGCGAGCGACCGGTTCGAGCCGTGATCTACACCCACTCCCACGTGGACCACTTCGGCGGAGTGCTCGGTGTCACGACCGCAGAAGACGTCGAACGCGGCGACGTGCGGATCATCGCTCCCGACGGCTTCTTGGCCGAGGTGGTCAACGAGAACGTCATCGCCGGCGCGGCGATGGCCCGACGCGCTCTCTTCCAGTTCGGGCTGCTGCTCCCGCCCGGGCCGCAGGGCCAGGTCGACAACGGTCTCGGAAAGGCGCTTCCCTTCGCCTCGTCTGGCCTCGTGGCGCCCACCGAGACCATCGAGCGGACCGGGCAAGAACTCCTGGTCGATGGCGTCCACATCGTGTTCCAGAACACGCCGGACGCCGAGGCACCGGCGGAGATGAACTTCTTCTTCCCCGACCTCCGGCTGCTGTGTATGGCAGAGAACTGCACCCACAACCTGCACAACCTCTACCCGATCCGCGGCGCGCAGACCCGTGACTCGCTCGCGTGGTCGAAGTACATCAACGAGGCGCTCGACCTGTGGGGCGCGGACGCCGAGATCATGTTCGCCACACACCACTGGCCTCGATTCGGCAACGACGACGTCCGCGACTTTCTCAAGCTGCAGCGCGATGCCTACCGCTACCTACACGACCAGGCGATGCGTCTCGCGAACTCGGGGCTGACGCCCACGGAAATCGCCGAGGAGGTCGAGCTCCCTGCATGTTTCGGCGGCCAATCGCACGTGCAGGGCTACTACGGCACGGTCAGCCACAACGTGAAGTCGGTCTACAACAAGTACCTGGGTTGGTACGACGCCAACCCCGCGAACCTCAACCCGCACCCTCCCGTCGAGAGCGGTCAGCGCTACGTGGAGTTCATGGGCGGCGCGGCCGAGGTGCTGCGCAAGGCGCGCCAGTCCTTCGACCAGGGCGACTACCGATGGGTGGCGCAGGTGGTCAACCACGTCGTCTTCGCCGACCCGACCAACACCGAGGCTCGCAACCTTCAAGCTGACGCCCTCGAACAGCTGGGCTATCAGGCGGAGTCCGGCACCTGGCGCAACGCCTATCTCTACGGCGCCCAGGAACTGCGGCATGGCTCGTTGCGCGTCCGTGCCGGTCGCGGGCGGCAGCTCGCACACGCGATGACAGCGGAGCAGATTTTCGATTCGCTGGGCGTGCGGCTCGACGCCGACGCGCTCGGCGACGTCAGTGGCTCCATCAACTGGACGTTTACAGACCTCGACGAGAGCCACGTTCTCGGCGTGTCGCACCGCACGATCCATCACCTGGCCGACCGCCACGACCCCGATGCGGTGGCGAGCATCACCGTCACGCGCACCACGCTCGCAAACGTCCTCGGTTCGCAGACCTCGTACGCCGACGCCGTCGCGAGCGGCAAGATCGCGATCGAAGGCGATGGCTCGCTGGTGGACACTCTCTTCGATTCGATCGTCGAGTTCGGTCTCTTCCCCGTGATCGAACCCTGACGGCCGCTGTTGGCGCGGCGCTCAGTGCGGTGCGGGGGTGTGGTCGAAGCGCGTCGCCTTCGCCAACGCGTCGACGCCGCCGAGCTGCTCGACAAGCTCAGCCTGCGATTCGAACGCTCGACGATCAGCGTCGTCGGGATCGACGATCGAGCGGAGAACCTCTTCTCCCTCCGCCCTGGAGTGGGCGTAGCCCGGATCGGTTCCGAGATCGACCAGCTCGTCCGGGTCGTCGCGCAGATCGAAGAGCTCGGCCGCGAATCCGACGTGATGGACGTACTTCCAGCGAT
>CAYUBX010000257.1:510-5436 GCA_964443165.1 uncultured Acidimicrobiales bacterium | reverse complement strand
ACTTATGTCCGTCTGTCGCCCAGCTGTCGGCACCCTGGACCCCCGCCACGAGGTGACGCCGCTCCGGGGACGCCGCTGCCCACAGCCCGAACGCTCCGTCGACGTGAATCCACCCGTTGCGTTCGCGCGCCCAGCGGACCAGGGGTTCGAAACAATCGCTGGCACCGCTGTTCACGTTGCCGGCCTGGAGGCACAGGATCAGCGGACCAGACACGTCGGGAAGCCCCTCGCCGATCACGGCACCCTGCGAGTCGACGGGAAGGCGGCGCACTCGATCTCGCCCGAGACCCGCGATGCCGAGCGCCTTGAAGAGCGTCGAGTGAGCCTCCTCCCCCACCACGACGGTGACGTCGGGAGCACCGAGGAGGCCATCGTCTCGGGCATTCCACCCTGCGTCGAGCAGCACGGAATCGCGCGCCGCGCACAGGCACGTGGCATTGGCCATCGTCGCCCCGGTGACGAACGCCCCGTCGGTGCCCTCTGGTAGCTCCAGCAACTGAGCGATCCACCTGATCGCCGTGGCCTCGCAGGCCGCCGCCACGGGCGACATGATCGTCAGCGCCGCGTTCTGATCCCAGGCCGAGACCAGCCAGTCCGCCGCCAGCGCCGCGGGGAGCGTGGCGCCATTCACGAAGCCGAAGTACCGGCCGCCGTTCATGGCGACCGTGGCGGGCCCGCCGATGGCGGCGAGTTCGCCGACGACCTCTGAGGGGTCGCGCCCGTCCACGCCGAGGTCGCGATCGAGGTCGCCGAGCCGCTCCAGCGCCTCCGCGCTCGGCGCAACCCGTCGATCGCTCAGCGCACTGAGATGCTCTTGCGCAAGCCGGCTCGTGTACGAGAGAAGGTCGCCCAGGTCGCCCGCTTCGTCCAGTCCACCGTCTCGAGAATTCGTCATCGTCGAATCGTGGCAGGTGGACGCAGCTCCGGCGCGCCCGATTGTTCAGCCAACTCCCGGGATGGGCATCACCGGCCGCACCGTCGACGACAACCCTTCGACGTCGACCGCAGCGCTACATCGCAATCTCGGGCGGGGCCTCCAACTGGCTCTGCAGGATCCACCCGAGCCGACCGGCCTCGTCGCTCAGCGTCGTTCGGGTGCACGCCACCCCATCAGTGCTGTGCTCCACGTGCGAATCGAACAGGAACCACTCACCGCTCGGCCTTCGCACCAGGTGGACCGAGACGTCGGTGTTGATGAATGACGCACCCGAGGGCGCCGGCTCCCACCCCACGGCGGCACCGAGGTCGGCGAGAACCATCAGCTGTTGGAAAGATCCAGGTGTCTCACCCTCCATGACGGGGTGGGCGAGCCGAATCCACATGCGGCCAGGACCCTCTTCCTCCGTTGAACCCTCGAGCACGCGGATGTCGACCACGTCTGCGTTGAAGCCCGGGCGCGGGTACTCCATGACGGGGTGGGCGTCGGGATCGGCGCGGTCCCCTGGCACAGGAGGAAGCTCCGTCGTCGCGTGGTCCGGGGTGTCAGAACCCAGCAGCCACTGAGAGGACGCTCGCGCCACCTGGAGACCGTCGTACTCCAGCGACGCATCGACCACCGCCGTGCGCGTGCCCTCTTTACGAACGATGGACCGAACGGCCAGCTCCTCGACGAGGACGCCGGACAAGATGTCGACGGTGAAGCGCGTGCACACCAGGTCGGGGCGCTCGAGCGCCCGGTCGACCGCCCAGCCGAGAATTCCCGTGATGCCACCGCCGTGCATCACCCGGTGCGCCCACGGCCCGCGGGTGAGCTCGGTGGCCGTCACGAGGTTCCCGTCGCCGCGTAGATAGAGAGCCGGCGGCATCTCGGTGGCGGGCACGTAGGTGGACGCGCCGGTGGAGGGGAGCACGGTGAAGCCGGACATCGGCGTGAGGTTAGATTGCGGCGATGCGCCCCTTCCGATTCGGTGTCCAGTTCGGGACGCCGGCCGCTGGCCCCGCGTACCGCGAGGCGGTTCGCAAGATCGAGGATCTCGGGTACAGCACGGTGTTCTGTCCCGACCACTTCGAGGACCAGTGGGCCCCGACGGTCACCACCACGATCGCCGCCGAGGCCACCACAACGCTGAAGGTCGGCTGCCTCGTCTACGACGTCGACTACCGGCACCCGCTGGTCTTGGCGAAGGAGATCGCGACACTCGATCTGGCGAGCGAGGGGCGGGTCGAGTTCGGCATCGGCGCCGGGTGGATGCAGAGCGACTACGAGCAGTCGGGCATCACCTACGACCGACCAGGCGTCCGGATCGACCGGATGCTCGAAGCGGTCGAGATCATCACGGGTCTGTGGGCCGACGGTCCTGTGGACTTCGAAGGCGAGCACTACACGATCACTGGTGCCCTCGGAACCCCGCGCCCGCACACTCCCGGGGGCCCGCCCGTCATCATCGGGGGCGGCGGCAAGCGCGTCCTGTCCGAAGCGGCGCGGGTGGCCGACATCGTGGGGCTCAATGCGTCACTCCACGAGGGGTCGGTGGGCGCCGAGGCGGTCCTCTCCGCGCTCGGCGAACGGTTCCTGGAGAGGCGGCGGTGGGTCGAGGAGGCGGCCGGTGACCGCTTCGACGAGATGGAGCTGCAGCTCAACACGTTCATGGTGATCGAGAGCGACGACCCCGGCGGTCTGTTCGATCAGATGGCCCCCGGTTTCGGCATCACGCCCGAACAGGCCAAGACCATCCCCATGGTCTTGGTCGGAACCATCGACGGCATCTGCGAACAGCTCCACCACCATCGCGAGACCTACGGCGTCAACTACATCGTGATCCACGAAGGCGAGATCGACACCATGGCCCCCGTGGTCGCCCGCCTGAGCGGCAGCTAATTCTCCGCTGCACTGAGCCCGTTCTGGCCACGAAGGCCAAGCCGCCAGCTCCCCACACGCCTGCACGGCCTCGGGGATGAAGCTGGGGTGCCGTGGCAATCCGCACAGGAGGCGAGCGACGCGAGCCAACGAGTGCGGCAAGTGATTGTCCCAGCGCGCTCGTAGGGTGGGCGCCGATGCCGGAAATCAGCTGCGGGCACTGCGGAGGCACTCACGGGTCGGTGGCCGAAGTCCGTGCGTGCGCGCTCGGTGAGGAGGCCGCACCGCCGCCCGCGCAGGGCGAGCGACCACATCCGACCGCGCCGCCGGTGGCGCCGAGACTCCAGGCTCCGGGCCCTCCTGCCGACCGCGGGCCGAGCGAGCTGGGACGCACGCTCGTCGTACCCCAGGGTGCCGATCTTCCCGCGGGGTGGGACGGCGTCGACGAGCTCCTCCTCGACGAGATCACGGCGCTCGAACCCGGTTCAATCCTCGACGAACTCCAGGCCAGGTGGTCTCGCCGCGAGCCGTACGTGGTTCGCCTCGACACCAACCTCAGCTCGCCTCCCGCCACGGTGATCCGGCGCGACCCAGCGTTGCTGAGCCCGGACCTCCAGCTCCCCCGTGAGCGGCTGTACCACCTGGTGTGGTCCAACGCCCTTCTCACTGGGCCGAACGGCACCACGCTCCCCATCGCCGCTGCCGCGGTCTCCGCCGGCGCGACAGCGGCGGGGGGCTCCGCCGACCTCGTGCTCCCCGACGGCGATCCCGTCCTCGTCGACGGCGGCCCGCTCGACCTCGGTCTGGCGGCGTCGCTCGAGTACCTGCTGCTTCATTCGATCTCGATCGCCGCAGGCTCGCTCACACCCCTCGGAACCTCCGACCTCGACGCTGCGCTCGCCCCCGATCAGCTCGCTGCGGTCCACCACCGGGGCGGTCCGGCCCGAATCGTCGCGCCGGCGGGTTCGGGCAAGACGCGTGTCCTCACCGAACGGGCTCGGTACCTGCTGTCAGCCCGCAACCTCCCGACCCGAGCGCTCACCCTCGTGGCGTTCAACAAGCGGGCCCAGTTGGAGATGGAGGAACGCACCGCCGACCTGCCGGGCCTGCGAGTCCGCACTCTCAACGCGCTCGCGTTGGCGATCGTCAACGGGACCGACGGATTCCGTCGGCCGGCCGAGTCCACCGCCCGCGTGCAGACCATCGACGAACCCGAGGTACGGCGGTTGCTCCGCCGGCTCGTGGAGGTCCCCCGTCGCACCAACACCGATCCGCTCGCGACGTGGATCGAGGCGCTGAGCGCGGCGCGACTCGGCCTGCGGGATCCCGCTGCGGTGATCGACGAGATCGGGCCAGACGTCAGCGACCTCGAACAGGTCCTGGAGCAATACCGGCTCCTTCTGCAGCGTCAGAACCTCGTCGACTTCGACGAACAGATCCTGCGAGGCATCGAGGTCCTGTTGGCCGACCCGCAGGCCCGTTCGCACGCCCAGGACACCTGTCAGCTGTTACTCGTCGACGAGTTCCAGGACCTCACGCCAGCCCACATGCTCCTCATCCGTCTGCTCGCCGGCCCGCGGGCGGACGTGTTCGGTGTGGGCGACGACGACCAGACGATCTACGGCTTCACGGGCGCAACGCCCGAGTGGTTGATCGACTATGACCGCTGGTTCCCCGACGCCACCCCACTTGCCCTCGAGGTCAACTACCGCTGTCCACCCGCAGTGGTGGACGGAGCGAAGCACCTGCTCGCCCAGAACAACGAACGGGTCGAGAAGAACATTCGGAGCGCGCCGGGCCGCGATCACCCCACGACCGCGCTTCAGGTGGTCACCACACCCGACCCGCTCACCCTCGTCGTGGAGCGGGTGAGCGAGCTCTTGACGAACGGAGCCCACCCGACGGACATCGTCATCCTCGGCCGGGTCAACGTCGCCCTCGCCGCCCCCCAGATCGCACTCGGCGAGGCCGGGCTGCCGGTCACCCACGCCGTCACCCCAGACCTGCTTCAACGAACCGGCGTGCGGGCACTGCTGGCGTGGCTTCGCCACGCGTGCGATCCCGGCACGGTCGACCCCCCGGACGTCTCCGAGGCCGAGTCGCAGTTCGGCCAGGCCTGGAGCATGATT
>CAYUBX010000257.1:0-500 GCA_964443165.1 uncultured Acidimicrobiales bacterium | reverse complement strand
TTGACGCTCTCGACAGACGGCACCCCGGCCGATCCCGCGGACGTCTCCGAGGCCGTTCGGCGTCCGTCGCGAGGTCTCAGCCAACGGGTCCGCGAGTGGATGGGCGAGCACCGCAGCGTGCACGAGCTTCGACGCCTCGGAAAACGGCTCGGCGGACGAGACCAGCACCGGATCGACGACTTTCTCGACGACATCGAGGTACTCGCCGACATCAAGGACTCCGGCGCGACCGCTGGCGAGCTGATCGCGGCCATCGGCGACGAGATCGGAGTGGCCAACGCCCTCGGCTCGCTCGACGGCGCTCGCCGCAGCGTCGACCGCAGTACCCACCTCGACGACCTCGATGCACTGGTCCAACTCGGCGGCGTCCACACCGACCCGACGACATTCACCGCGTGGCTCCAGGAGGTACTCGGGCGGCCGGGCGCGTCACGCGAGGAGGGCATCACCCTCTCCACGGTCCACCGGGTCAAGGGCCTCGAATGGCCCCACGTCGTCAT
>CAYUBX010000256.1:0-5452 GCA_964443165.1 uncultured Acidimicrobiales bacterium | reverse complement strand
GTACACCATCCGCCTGTGGCAGTGGGTCCATGAGGAGGGTGGATGTCCCGACTCGTACCTCGAGGTCGACTGGATCGGTCTAGGCCTCGCGATCACCGACGATCCCGAGGCCATCGAACTGTTCGTCGAGGCGACCGAGACGCTCTCCGCGTTCCTGCGGACCAAGACCAAGGCCCAGGTCGCTGAGGCGGCACACAAGCACCGGCTGCTCGCACTCCCCGTTGCCACCACGGGCGAACTGCTCGAGTCGGGCCACCTGTCGGAGCGCGGGTACTGGGAGGACGTCGGGGGTGCGCGTTCCAACGGCCGCTTCGCGGTGTTCCGATCCACCCCACTCGATCCGCTCGGTCCAGCGCCGGCGCTCGGCCAACACATGCTCGGCGACCTCGACCCGCCACCAGCGCAGCGGCCAACGGAGGGATCAACGGAGGGATCAACGACGCGGCGAGCCCTCTCCGGCCTCCGGGTTCTCGATTTCACATGGGCGCTGGCGGGGCCCGAGGCGACGCGCCAGCTCGCCGACCACGGCGCGACGGTGATTCGCATCGAATCTGAGCTCAAGCCCGATCCCATGCGAGGCGCCGGTCCGTTTCTCGGCGAACCGGGCGGCTTCGAGAACTCCATCTCGTGGCACTCGGCGAACGCAGGCAAGCTGAGCTTCACGCTCGACATCGGATCGCAGGCGGTTCGCCCTGTTCTCGAGGACCTCATCCGGTGGGCGGATGTGATCGTGGAATCCTTCTCCCCTGGTGTGCTCGACCGTCATGGTCTCGGCGCCGAGCGACTGCTCGAACTCAACCCCGACGCCATCGTCCTCTCCAGCACGCTGGCCGGCCAGACCGGCCCGCTACGGGAGCTCTCGGGATTCGGTACCTCGGGCGCCGCCGTCGCCGGCCTCTATCCGACCACCGGGTGGCCGGATCGGGACCCGGCAGGGCCCTGGGGGCCGTACACCGACTACCCGGCCCACCGGTTCGGGGTCATCGCGATTCTGGCCGCGTTCGACCATCGGCATCGCGGAGGCCGCGGGCAACAGATCGACTACAGCCAGGCCGAGGGCGCCATGCACCTGATCGCGCCGTTCTTCCTCGACACCGAGATCAACGGACGGGATGGCACGTGGAACGGCAACGCCGACCTCAACATGGCACCGCACGGCGTCTACCCCGTCAGAGGCGAGGATCGCTGGATCGCGATCGCCTGCGAAACCGATGCCCAGTGGTCGGCTCTGGCGCGACTGATGGGCTCCGAGAACGCGAGCGCCGACCTCCCCGAACGGCTGGCACACGCCGCGGAACTCGACGCCCAGGTCTCGGAATGGACCGCTGATCAAGACGTCGAGTTCTTGGAGGCGTTGCTCATCGACGCGGGTATCGCGGCACATCGCGTCGCGTTCGCCGATGACGTGCAGGCCGACCCCCAGCTCCGACACCGCGACTACTTCGCTCAGGTCGAGCATCCGATCCACGGTGAGACCTGGGCCGAGCGGAAGGGCTTCGACCTTCACAGGACTCCAGCGCAGGTCCGCCAGGCCGGACCCACATTGGGTGGAGACGTGTGGGAGGTCCTCACCGAGCATCTCGGCTACGACGACGACGCTGCGAGCGAGTGGATCGCGACCGGCGATCTTCGGTGACGCCCCTCAGTTCGTCGCGAGGAACAGGCTCGTCGACACCGCCGTCGCCACGAGCTCGGCTCTGTCCCAGACCTCGCTCTCGACGGTCGCCACGCCGCGGTCCACCCTCCGGCAGATCGCGATCGCAGTGAGGTCAGCGGATGTGATCTGGCCTGCGAACCGCAGCGACACATCGGGGTTGGGGTGCGGCACCCATGTCCCGCGCGGTAGCACGGCATCAACAGGAGGTCCCACGGAGAGATCGGCCGCCAGGCACGCAGCCTCCGCGCCGTCGCCCGTGACCTGCCATGGCACCGTGACCAGAGTGGCGATCGCGTCGCCCACCTTCGCCGCTCTCGGCTGCGCGGTGTCGATGATCGGGACCTCGACACCCTTCGGCGACCGCCACGGCTTGCTCGTAGCCGCGAGGTCCTCCGGTGGAGGCCCCAGGTACGTGGGAGCGACCTCGACGTCGATCGGTTCGAGTGCCGCGGGCGCTGCGTAGGCGACGCGGGCGACCGTGGTCCGCTTCCCCTTGTCGTCGGTGAATTCGACCCGGGCGAACGTGAGGCTGCGACCCTGCGACAGCAACTCCACCGTTGCCGTCGCCGTCTCGCTCGCCAGACCCCGCAGGAAGTGAATGTCCAGACCGATGGCGCGGCGACCCTCGTCCGCCACGGTCCGGCCCAGTGCGACCGCCGCAGCGCCCAGCGCGCCGCCCGTCACGCCCCCGAACGCGCCGTGGATCGCGCGCGGGAACTGCAGCTCCAGCGTCGGGCCCAACGACCCAGAGGCTTGGTCGAGACCGAAGTACTCGAGCGGAGTCACGCGTCGTAGCTGACGTGAGCGTGGGAGAGCACCACGTTGCCCTCTTGGGTGACCGCCTGGAAGACAGCCTCACCATCGCCCGTCTCCCAGATCCGCGTGGTGATGACGTCGTTCATCCACACGAGGTCCGAGAACCGACCGGTCATCGTCTTCAGCCGCTCTGGCTCGTTTCCGCACATCGCGCGCAACACGGCACGGCCGGCGAAGCCATAGGTGCACAAGCCATGGAGGAATGGGCCGGGGTAACCGGCGCGCCGGGCGAAGTCGGGATCGATGTGCAGGAACACCCGATCACCGGAGAGTCGATAGAGCGCCGCCTGCTCCGGGCGAACGACGTCCTCGAGCACGTGGTCCGGTTCGCGATCCGGCGGCTCGTGCACGGCACTCGTGTCCGGCCCTCTCTCACCGCCGAAGTCGCCGTATCCCTTGGCGAACAGCGAGGCATACGTCGATGCGATCACACCGTCCTCATCCGACAGCACCGACTCCACCCCGATCACCGCCGCAGACCCCTTGTCCCACACGTCGGCGATCCGACCTGCGACGGTCAACTCGCCTTGGGCCGGGAACGGCCGGTGCAGGGTGATCGCCTGCTCTCCGTGCAGAAGCCTCGCCACGTCGAGATCGACCACCGCCGAGACCCCACCGAGTGCGGTCATGCCGGGAATCACGGCGAGAGTGGGATACACCCGCGGCCCACGCCGCTCGAGCAAGAAGTCGAGGTCGCCTTCGTCGCCATCCGGGTCGGCGAGGGCTCCGTCGCCGGGACGGGCTCCAATGCCGAGCGCGTAGAGAACGGCGTCGCGCCAGCCCCACGACCACGTTGTGGCCGGCAGTTCGAGTCCGGCGAGGTCAGAAGAGAGTTGTGCTCGGGCCATGGTGCGTCGCGATCCTCCTTTCCGCGCAGCTGCCAGACTACGACCACGACCGGACGCGGGCAGCCGAGGGAGACGACATGGGAAGACTCGAGGGCAAGACCGCCATCGTGACCGGCGGGGGCATCGGGATCGGACGCGCAGCTGCGCGACGCTTCGCCACCGAGGGGGCCACCGTGGTCATCGCCGAACTCGACCGCGAGCTCGGCGCGGAGTCCGAGCGCCTGATCACCGAGGCGGGTGGGAGCGCGCTCTTCGTCGAGACGGACGTCACGGACGAGGACTCGGTGCGAACCGCTCTGGCCACAGCCGTCGGGGCGCACGGCACGGTCGACGTGCTCTACAACTGCGCCGGCGGCTCCATTCCCGCCGACGGTGCGCTCGAGGAGATCGACCTCGATGCGGTCTACGACCACACCATGTCGCTCGACCTCCGCGGCACGATGCTCTGCTCACGTCATGCCATCCCGCACATGATCAGCGGGGGCGGCGGGGCCGTGGACAACATGACCTCGCTGGCGGCCCTCACAGGCGTGAACATGCACGTGTACTCCGCCGCGAAGGGTGGCGTGATCTCGCTGACGAAGTCGATGGCGGCCAGCTATGCCCGCCACAACATCCGGGTGAACGCGATCTGCCCGGGCTTCGTTTTGACCGAACGGGTCCGGACGCGCTTCGGCACGGCCGAGGGCGAGCTCCCTGCCCAGACGGAGAAGACGGCCCGCCGCTATCCGTTCGGGGTCGGTGAGCCCGAGGAGATCGCCAACATCGCGCTGTTCCTCGCGTCGGATGAGTCCCGCATGATCACCGCCGCCGTCGTCCCCGCGGACGGCGGTATGTCGGTGTACTGACCTGCAGCGATCACATGGCTGATGCCCACGGGAGCGTTGGTGTACCAGGCAGCACCCGCGGACAGCGGGGGCACTCGGCCGGACACACCGTCTGCGACCGCATCACCGACACCACCCGTGTCCGCTCGTAGCAGCCCTCGAGGCCCGTGAAGGTCGTGTCGGAGCGGTGCGCCACCGGACTCCGCCGGCTGCCGACCGAGCGATTCGACCCCAGCAGCGGCTCAGCTGCAAGGCTGGCTCCATGATGTCGGTCATGGATCACGCAGCGCACGGCCGCTCTTCGGACCCCGGCCGGCATCACTCCCTCCTCGAAGTTCTCTCCACGGATCCGGCAGAGCTGTCGGCGATCGCACCAAGCGTGTTCGACGAGGTCGCACATCGCTTCGGCAACGAGCTTCTCTTCCGGGACAGACCGGCGGGTCGGGTCGGCTGCGGAGACCTCTTCGGTGGTTCGCTCGTCGAGGTCGACCTCGTCCGATGATCGCGAAGAAGATCGCGTTCATCGGTTCGCATTCGGTCCGAAAGACCAATGCGGTCCACTCGTTCGCCGGAGCGGTGGGGCGGAGCGGTCGCAGCGTCGAGGTCGGTCGTGAGGTGGTGCGATTCAGCCCGCTCGGCCTCAACGAGGGCGCGACACCCGAGGCGCAGCTATGGACGCTCATGGCCCAGATCAAAGAGGAACTCGAACTGCGGACCCGGGCCGATGTCCTCGTGCTCGACCGAGCCGTCATCGACAACTTCGCGTACTTCCTGCGCGCCACCGGCGGCGACGACCCCTTCGATGTGAAGCCCCTCGTGTCGCGGTGGTCGTCCACCTACGACCTCTACGTTCGGCTCCGACCGGACACTCCGCTCACCGCGGACGGAGTCCGGAGCACCAACCAGCGGTTCCGCGATGAGATCGAGAAGATCCTCGACCTGATCATCCCGCAGCACGTCGAGGCGGACCGCCTGGTCGAACTGTGGGCGTCGGAGATCACCGAGTCCTTCGACTGGGCCGGGCTGCTGGAGCGGCTGTGCGGTCCCGAGGCGGAGGTCGAACCCGAACCGCAGCCCGTCTCCTACACCCCGACGCTGTGGGACTGAGACCCCAAACGCTCGGTACCGTGACGGGATGACGAGCTACGAGAGAGATGTCGTCGAGGTCGACGGCCCCGAGATCACCGTGGCGCGCTGGGGACAAGGAGGCGAGGAGGTGGTCGCGAGCCACGGCATCACCGCCAACCACCTCTCGTGGCAGCGCGTGGGTGAGCTCGTCCACGGACGCAGCGACGGCTCGGTCA
>CAYUBX010000255.1:2882-5483 GCA_964443165.1 uncultured Acidimicrobiales bacterium | reverse complement strand
GTACAGCTGGTTGACCCGATGCGGCGGTTCGGGAGTGGGCCACCACGAGTCGACGCCCTGATCGCCGCGTACCCGTCCCGCCCGGCCCGGGATCGCGATCCGACCGAAGTCCTCCGCCACCATGGACGTCCGAAACGCGGCGTCGTGGGCGTGCTCGTCGGGGAGGCCGGCGGCTCGCAGCTCCGACGCCACGCCCAATCGGCGAAGGATCTCCATCGAACGGCTGGAGATGTGGTTGCACTTGACCGGCGGTGGCTCGCCGCGCGATCGCCGCTCCAGCACCGTCACGTCGGCGCCCGCGTCCGCGAGCCACATCGCGAGGGTGAGCCCGACCGGCCCTCCCCCGACGATCACGACATCCGTGTCGACCATGCGGCGAGGGTAGCTTCAAGACCGTGACAGACATCGAGGAGGCCGTCGAGACCTGGCGCACCCGCGGTTGGGTCGTCGTCCACGACCTCATCCCGGCCGAGGACATCGACCACGCCGTCGAGGAACTCTGGGACATCTACCCCCGCCCCGAGGACTACCACTCCGACACCGCCGCCCAGGAGGCGTTCGGCGCAACCGGACACCCGGGCTTCACATTCCCCGACGACTCGAACGAGGGAGCGGCGTTTCGGGCAAAGCAGTTCCTCGGTCACACGATGTTTCCCTATGAGTCGTTCCGTCTGAATCGGCTCAACATCCACCCCAACGTCGTCGACTTCGCCCAGCGCGCGATGGGGGCGGACGACCTCCGCATCTACCAGGCTCGCATCTGGGGGAAATACACCGGGGTGGTCAACTACGAGCAACCGTTCCACCAGGACCGCAATCACAACGTCGTCCCCGACCGCCTCGAGGACGGCTGGTGGAACCTCGAGGGCTTCCTCTACTTGAGCGACGTCGACGAGGGGGTCGCGCCCACCGAGGTGCTCGGAACAGGCGACACGCCACCCCCCATCGACGCCACCTCGGCGGCCGGGCGTCGTGGTTCATATCTCGCCTACCGCCCAGACGTGTGGCACCGCGGCGTCAACCTGACCCGGCCCGGCGGGTCACGCTTCTTGATGAACATCAGCTTCAAGCGGGCGGGCCATGATTGGATCGGATACGACAGCGTGCAGCCGGTGTCGCATCGGCGCCCGTGGGTCGACTTCGCGGGATCGTGCACGCCCGACGAGCTCGCACTCTTCGGGGCGCCACGACCCGGGCACGGCTACTGGACTCCTGCACTGGTGGACGCCCTGCAGAATCGCTATCCCGACCTCGACGTGAGCCCCTGGCGCGATGCGCTCGGCGCGACAGAAGGAGCCTGAGATGGACGCCGAACTCGATCAGCTCCTCGACGAGGCGACGGTGGATCGCAGGGTCCCCGGCGTGGTCTTCGGTGTCTACGACAGTGCTGGAACGCTCTACGAGCGGGCCTTCGGCAGCCGTGACCTCGGCACGTCCGAGCCGATGCAGCTCGACGCAGTCCACCAGATCATGTCGATGACCAAGCCGATCGCCGGGTTCGCGTGCCTGCTCGGGGTGGAGCGCGGCCTACTCGATCTCGATCAGCCTGCGAGAGATCTCCTCCCCGAGCTGAACGACGTCCAGGTTCTCGACGGGTTCGACGAAGCCGATCAGCCGGTCCTGCGGGCGCCGAACGGCGAGATCACGCTGCGGAACCTGCTCACCCACACGTCGGGCTTCGTCTACGAGGTCTGGAACGCCAACCAGGCCAAGTACCTCAGCGTCACGGGACGCCAGGGCGTCAACGCCGGAACGCGCGAGGCGTACTTTCAACCCCTCGCCTTCGATCCAGGGGACCGCTGGGAGTACGGGATCGGGATCGATTGGGCGGGAATGATGCTCGAAGCTGCGACGGGCGTCTCGCTCGCCGACTTCATGCGCACCGAGATCTTCGAACCGCTCGGGATGAACGAGACCAGCTACTCACCGACACCCGCGATGCGCGACCGGATGGGGCCGGTCCACACCCGCGACGAGCGGGGTCGCTTCGCGGCGTCGAACTCGGATCCCTACCCGGCAGAGCGGGAGTTCAACGGCGGCGGAGGCGGTCTGTGGTCGACCATCGCCGACTACGGCCGATTCGTTCGCATGGTGCTGCGCGGCGGCGAGCTCGACGGCGTTCGGGTCCTGAGTCCCGAAACGGTCGCGCTGGCATCCGCGAACTCCATGGGTGACCTCCGCGTGACGACCCTGCCGGCCGTCACCCCCGCGATGAGCGCAGAGGCGGAGTTCTTTCCGGGTCTCGAAAAGAGCTGGGGCCTCACGTTCCAGATCAACGAGGCCGCCGCGCCCACCGGTCGCGCTCCCGGGTCACTGTCGTGGGCGGGACTGCTCAACACGTTCTTCTGGATCGATCCAGCCACCGACATCGCCGGGGTCTTCCTGAGCCAGACACTGCCGTTCGTCGACCCGTCGGTACTGGCGGTGTTCGAGGACGCAGAACGCGTCGTCTACGGCTCGCTGGGCTGACCGGTCGTCCGGCGGTCGGCGCTCCCACCGCCAGGACTACGCTCCCCGCATGGCAGTCACGCACTCCCACACTGACGAACTCGGGCCGGCCCTCCTCGATCGGCTTCTCGCGCTTGGCGCTCGACCAGTTCC
>CAYUBX010000255.1:0-2872 GCA_964443165.1 uncultured Acidimicrobiales bacterium | reverse complement strand
GTCGCGCCCGACGTGTACAGCTACGTCCAGCCCGACGGGACGTGGTTCATCAACAACACCGGCTTCATCGTCGGGCGCGACGCGGTGATCAGCATCGACGCCACATCCACGGAGCGTCGGATGAACGGGTACATCGAGGCCATCCGATCGGTCACCGAGAACCCTGTGCGTGTCCTCGTGAACACGCACCACCACGCCGACCACACCCACGGCAACTACATGTTCACCGACGCGACGATCATCGCCCACGAGTCATGCCGCGAGGTGATGATGGCCGCGGGCATCCCCGACTACAGCGCCGTGTTCCCTGGCGTGGACTGGGGTGACCTGGAGTTCCGCGCTCCGGACGTGACATTCACCGGGTCGACCGCGCTCCACCTCGACGACGTGACCGTCGAGCTGCGCGATCTCGGCGACGTGGCACACACGGAGGGAGACGTGCTGGCGTGGGTTCCCGAACGCGGCGTTCTCTTCGCCGGGGACCTGATCTTTCATGGCGGGACGCCCTTCTCGCTCTTCGGTTCGGTGCAGGGAACGATCGACGCGATGGACGTCATCGAGAGCTACGGCGCCGAGGTCATCGTGCCGGGCCACGGCCCGGCCTTCGGAGGCGACGACATCGCGGGGGTCCTCGACAGCCAGCGGTCGTACCTGCGCTTCGTCCAACAGACGGCGGCAGACGGTGTCACCGCCGGACGTACTCCACTCGAGCAGGCACAGGCGACCGACCTCGGCGAGTTCGGCTCTCTCACCGACACGGAGAGGCTCGCCGGCAACCTACATGTCGGCTACCGGGAGATCGGCGCTCCCGGGTATGACTGGCCGGGGACGGCCGAGGCGATCAGGGACATGGTCGCCTTCAACGGAGGACGTCCTCCTCGGTGCGTCGCCTGATGCAGCTCGGCCTCTTCTTCATGCCGGTCCACCGACCGGACAAACCATGGGCGCAAGCACTCGAGGAGGATCGCCAAGCGATCCTCCTCGCTGAGCGCTGCGGCTATGCCGAAGCCTGGATGGGCGAGCACTTCTCCACCAGCGCCGAGCGAGTTCCCGCACCGCTGATGTTCCTCGCCACGCTCATCTCCGAGACGAGCACCATCCGGCTCGGGACCGGCGTCGTGAACCTCGGGCACCGTCATCCGATCGTCGTCGCCGCCGAGGCGGCACAGTTCGACCAACTCAGCGGCGGGCGGCTGATGCTGGGCGTCGGCCCGGGTGGGCTGGCGAGCGACGGAGAGCTCTTCGGCCGCCCCGACATGGCCGATCGCGTCCGAGCGGCCGCGGAGACCATCGATCAGATCCTCGCCCTGTGGAGTGCCGAACCCCCGATCGATCTCGACGGCGAGTTCTGGCAGGCGTCACTTGCAACGGAGATCTGGCCGTCTCACGGGGTGGGTGAGCTCGCTCGACCTCTTCAGCAGCCGCACCCGCCGCTCGCAATGGCGATGGTGTCGCCCGGTGGCGCGACGGCCGAGACGATCGCCGAGCGGGATCTCATCCCCATCTCGGCCAACTTCGTCCCGATCGACTTCGTCGAGGCGCAGTGGGCCTCCTACTCAGCCAAGCGCGCCGAGCTGGGCCGCGCCGCGGATCGCGACATCTGGCGCGTGTGTCGGAATGTGCTGGTCACCGAGTCCCAGGCGCAAGCCGACGAGATCGTCGCCGATCCCGACGGCGTCTTCGCTCACTACTTCAGGTATCTCCGAGGTGTCGCGAACATGACGGCCTTCGACCAGTCACGCTCGGACGTCGAGCTGAACGAGGAGTTCGGCGTCGACCGGGCGATCGAGTCGTGCGTGATCGCCGGTGACGCAGCCCATGTCAGCGAGCGGCTGATCGCGATGGCCGATCAGGTCGGCCGGTTCGGCACGCTCGTCGCTGTCGGGCACGACGAGGACGGCACCGACCTTTGGGCCAACTCGATCCGGTCGCTCGCGGCCGACGTGGGGCCGAAGGTGGCTCAGCACGTGGACAGCCTGGCGTAGAGCCCGGCCGCTCGGCTTCGCTCCTCAGGGGGTCGACGGCTCGGATCCTGCCATCAGCGCGTCGAGTTCCTCTTGGGTCATGAGGACGTCCCTGGCCTTGGAACCGATCGACGGTCCCACCATGCCGCGCTGTTCCAGAAGATCCATGAGACGGCCGGCGCGGGCGAAGCCAACCTTCAGCTTTCGCTGCAGCATCGACGTCGACCCGAGCTGGGTCTCCACCACCAGCGCCATCGCCTGGAGCATCAGATCGTCGTCGCCCTCGTCGCCAGAGGAGCCACCGGGGATGGGCGCGCTGGCCTCGTCGCTACCCTCCACACCTTCGACGTACGCCACATCGGGAGCCTGGCGACGCCAGTGAGCGACGATCTGGTGGATCTCAGGCTCGCTCACCCAGCAGCCCTGGATACGCGTGGGGACACTGCTGTTGGCGCCGAGGAGCAACATGTCGCCCTTCCCGACGAGGCGTTCGGCACCGGGCTGGTCGAGGATGACCCGACTGTCTGCGAGGCTCGAGACGGCGAAGGCCATCCGGCTGGGGATGTTGGCCTTGATCACGCCGGTGATCACGTTGACCGACGGGCGCTGCGTCGCGATGACGAGGTGAACTCCAACGGCACGGGCCATCTGCGCGAGGCGAGTGATGGATTCTTCGACGTCGCGCGCGGCCACCATCATCAGGTCGTTGAGCTCGTCGACCACGACCACGATGAACGGCATGCGCTCGTATTGGCGCTCCTCGTTGAGGTCGCCGGCGAGACGCCCCTCGTCGTAGGCCTCGTTGTATCCCGTGATGTCGCGGAAGCCGACCTCGGAGAGGACGTCGTAGCGCCTCTCCATCTCCTTGACCGCCCACGACAGCGCGTTGGCGGCCTTCTTGGGGTTGG
>CAYUBX010000254.1:0-5487 GCA_964443165.1 uncultured Acidimicrobiales bacterium | reverse complement strand
GTGACGCGTCACGCCGATGTGGTCGAGGTGGCGCGCGACACCGAGACCTACTCGTCGGCAGTGGGACACATCCAGCTCTACGACATCGACCCCGACGCGCTCGACGCGCGCGCTTCGATGATCGACCTCGACCCGCCCGTGCACACGCGGCTGCGACGCCTCGTCAGCTCGGCATTCACTCCGAAGCACATCCAGTCGTACCGGGAGGCGATCCGCACCCGCACCGCCGCGCTCGTCGACGACCTCGTCTCTGCGGGTGGCGGCGACTGGGTCCAAGCGATCGCGGCCCCCATCCCGATCGGCGTGATCTGCGACATCCTCGGTGTCCCGCCCGAGGACCACGGCGACATGATCGAGCTGAGCGACCACCTGGTCGCCGGCACCTCCGACGTGCCGCTCGACCCCACCGCCTACGGCAACACGATCGACCTCCGTCTGCTGCCCTTCGACTCGCCCGCCGCCTACGGGATGAGCGAGTACGCGCGCGAGCTCGGCGACAAGCGTCGCCGGGACCCCCGCGACGATCTCGTCACCAAGCTGATCCACGCGGAGATCGACGGCGAACGGCTGACCGACGCCGAGTTCACCAACTTCTTCCGGCTGATGATCTTCGCCGGCAACGAGACGACCCGCAGCGCGATGTCACACCTCGCGCTCCAGCTGGCGGCGTTCGGGGACGAGTTCGACCGGGTGAAGCACAACCCCGACCTCCTCGATGGCGCCACCGAAGAAGTGGTCCGCTACTCCTCGCCGATTCTGTACTTCCGCCGAACCGCCACCCGCGACGTCACCCTGTCCGGCACCGAGGTCAGCGCAGGCGACAAGGTCGTCATGTGGTACTCGGCCGCCAACTTCGACGACGCGGTCTTCGACGATCCGCTTCGCTTCGACGTGTCGCGGCCTCCCCGTCCACCCAACGTGGGGTACGGCGGAGGCGGAGCTCACTTCTGCCTCGGCGCTCCGCTGGCGCGCATGGAGTTGTCGATCCTCATCGACGAACTTCTCCGGCGCGACCTCGTGATCGACGACGTCAGCGACGTCACATACGTTCCCTCCAACTTCGTCAACGGGATCGAGACACTGCAGACCCAGGTGTCCTCCCGACCGAGGAGATCCTCATGACCCAACTCACCGACGATCAGCTCGACATCCAGCGCCGAGCCAGGGAGCTCGCCGTCGAGGTGATCGCCCCACGGGCCGCCGAGGTCGACGAGACGGAGGAGTATCCGTGGGACAACGTGGCCGCCCTCCAGGAGGCCGGCTTCACGGGGATGACGGTGCCCAAGGATCTGGGTGGCCCGGGTCGGTCCTTCCTCGATGCCGTACTGGTGATCGAGGAGATGGCGAAGGTCTGCGGCGTGACCGGCCGGATCGCCGTCGAGTGCAACATGGGCGCGATCTCCGCTGCCATCGCCTACGGCACGGATCAGCAGCGCAAGTTGGCCGCAGAGTTCGTCCTCAACGGTGACAAGCCGGCGATCTGCATCACCGAGCCAGACGCGGGGAGCGCGGCCTCCGAGATGACCACTCGCGCAGACAAGCGCGGCAACACCTACGTGGTCAACGGCAAGAAGCACTGGATCACCGGCGGGGGCGTCTCCCGCTTCCACCTGATCTTCGCCCGGGTCTACGACGAGAACGGCGACGAGCAGGGCATCGGCGGCTTCCTGGCGGTCCGCGACGAGACACCCGGTCTCTCCTACGGCCTGCGCGAACCGACCATGGGTCTCCGCGGCATCCCCGAGCGCGAGGTGATCTTCGAGGACATGGAGGTCGGTGAGGACATGGTCCTGTTGCCGCCCTCCGGATTCCGCCGTGGGTTCGCCGACCTGATGAACGCCTACAACTCGCAGCGGGTCGGAGCGGGCACTGTGGCGCTCGGCCTGGCCGCCGGCGCGTACGAACAGGCGCTGGGCTTCGTGAAGAAACGCGAACAGTTCGGTCGACCGATCGCCGAGTTCCAGGGGCTGCAGTGGATGCTCGCCGACATGTCGGTGAAGCTCGAAGCCGCCCGGTCCCTCACCCACCGGGCAGCGGCGTCCCGAGGGCCGAACGACAGCCCGTTCCCGGATCCCACGCTCGCTGCCCAGGCCAAGATCTTCACCGCGGAGCGAGCGATCGAGGTGGTGAGCGATGCGCTTCAGATGTTCGGTGCGGCGGGGTACTCACGCCGCAACCCGCTCGAACGCATGCTCCGCGACGTCAGGATGTTCACCATCGGAGGCGGCACGGCACAGATCCTCCGCACCGTCGTCGCGTCGCGCATCCTCGACATGAAGCTCCCCCAGACCCGCGACGGGTACGTGCGATGAGCGGCGAGACCTTCGCCGAGCCGTACCTGGCCGATCTGGGACCAGACGACGCCGACATCAGCGATCACGACGTCTGGACCGCCGGCGTTCCCCACGCGACCTTCGCCAGGCTGCGCCGCGACGAGCCCGTGGCGTGGATCGACGAGAAGGACGGTCGCGGCTACTGGGCCGTGACCCGGTGGGACGACGCCTTCCGCGTCAGCCGCGACGTCGAGACGTTCACGTCCACGGTCGGCATTCGCCTCGAGGACATGGACCCCGAGGAGACCGCCGCGCGCAAGACGATGATGGAGATGGACCCGCCGGAGCACACGAGGTACCGCCGGCTCGTGAGCCGGGGCTTCACCCCGCGGGTCGTCAGCACCTACGAGCAGGCGATCCGGGGCATCGCGATCGAGGTGCTCGAGCGAGCGCTCCCCCAGGGTCGCTTCGAGTTCGTCACCCAGGTGGCCCAAGAGCTCCCGATGCGCATGCTCGGCCGGATGCTCGGGACGAGCGACGACGACGGCCACCAACTCGTCGAGTGGGGCGACGCTCTCCTCGGCAACACCGACCCGGACTTCACCGACCATCCCGTCGACCTCGTTGACACCGAAGAGTTCCGGATGATGCCGTTCCGCAGCCCGGTGACCATGGACATCTTCGAGTTCGCCGCGAAACAGGCGGAGCTGCGCCGCGACAACCCCACCACCGACGTCATCTCGCAGCTCCTCGCACCGACGACCGACGGCACGCCGCTCACCGATCTCGAGTTCAAGAACTTCTTCACCCTGTTGGTCGCGGCCGGGAACGACACCACCCGCTACACGATCACGCACGGCCTGTGGGTCCTGCTCCAGCACCCGCATCTGTTCGACACGTGGCGCGCTGCCGTGCTCGCGGGCGACGAGACGATGACCGACGCGGCGGTCGAGGAGATCCTCCGCACGGGCTCGGTCACCACCCACTTCCGCCGCACCGCAACCCGCGACGTCGAGCTCGGGGGCAGCAAGATCGCGGCGGGCGACAAGGTGGTCATCTACTACATGAGCACCGACCACGACGCCGACAAGTTCCCCGATCCGTTCCGGTTCGACCTGCTCCGCGACGACAACGAGCACATGGCCTTCGGCCGCAACGGGCCGCACCTCTGCCTCGGCGCCTGGCTCGCGCGCATGGAGGTGAAGGTCGTGTTCGAAGAGCTGCTCAAGCGAGTGGTGCGCATCGAGCAGGACGGCGAGATCGAGCGGCTGCGGTCCAACTTCATCTCCGGCATCAAGAAGCTCCCGGTCAACGTCGTGGAGCTGGCATGAGGGCTCTCGTCATCTGCCACGAGGACACGCTGGGTGCAGGCCACGTCGAAGATCGACTTCGTCAGCGAGGGCTCGACGTCACGGTACTCACGCTGGTTCCGGACGCGACCCGCCCCGATCGACCCGCCGACCTCCCCGACGGCCGCAACTTCGACATCGTGGTCTCCATGGGCTCCGCGTGGTCGGTGTATGACGACGACACCATCGGGGCCTGGATCCACGACGAGGTCGCGGTACTCCGCGACGCCCACGATGCCGGTCGCGGCGTTCTCGGGATCTGCTTCGGTGGCCAGGCTCTCGCCGCTGCTCTCGGCGGTGAGGTGACGGCTGCCGATGTGACCGAAATGGGATGGTTCGAGATCGAGCCCACCGGCGACGCTCTCCCCATCCCCACGGGGCCCTGGCTCGAATGGCACCACGACTGCTTCGTCCCTCCGGCGGGCGCCGAGCTGCTCGCGACGACGCCCGAGGCGCCCCAGCTCTTTCGAATGGGCCGCAGCGTCGGCACGCAGTTCCATCCCGAGATCAGCCCGGAGCTCATGACCGGGTGGCTGGAGATGGCCCCCGACGACTACCTGGCCACCCATGGGCAGACCCGCGAGAACCTGCTCTCTGGAGTCGTCGAGCGCGAGGCCAGCAACCGAAGCAACTGCTACGCCCTGGTCGACTGGTTCCTCGATGAGGTCGCGTCGGGCGAGGTCGTTCCCCGATCGACTGTCGACGACGCGGTGAGTGGATCGTGACCCGACCGCTCATCGGGCTCCCGGGCCGGCGAAAGACGGGGGCTCAGCTCATCGATTGGCCCGCCGCGCTCGCTGACCTCGAGATGGACGTCTACATCGCCGACTACTCGCGGGCGGTGTTGGTGGCCGGAGGTCTCCCGCTCCACATTCCTGCCGATGTCGCGCCGGCCGACGTTCTTCCGGCCCTCGACGGGCTGCTACTCACCGGCGGAGCCGACCTCGACCCCGCGCTCTACGACGAAGAGTCCGAAACCGACGACTTCCCGCCCGAACCCGAGCGTGACGCCTTCGAGTTGGCTCTCCTCAAGGGTGCCGGCGCCCTCGACCTTCCGGTTCTGGGGATCTGCCGGGGTCTCCAGCTCGTGAACGTGGCCGCTGGGGGCTCGCTCCACCAGCACGTGGAGGCTCACGCCGGCTTCGACCGGCCGCCGGCAACCGAGCTTCACCACGTCCAGTTCGCAGCCGATACCCAGCTGCATGGGATGTACGGCGCTCGACGATCGGTCAACTCACTGCATCACCAGACGGTGAAGGAGCTGGGCGCCGAGCTGATCGTGGCGGCGATGGCCGATGACGGGACGATCGAGGGCATCGAACACCCCGATCTCCCGGTGATCGCGGTGCAATGGCACCCCGAGATGATGAACGGGGCTGCGGAGGATCCGATCTTCGCGTGGCTCGTGGACGCCGCCACTCAACGCACGACATCCCAGTCGTGAATGGCCCAGTGGTCGCCGACCTGGCAGGCTGGTGCGTCTGCACTTGGGAGTGATCGATGTCTGACGGAGACACGCGGAAGGTCAACGACAAAGTCCTGAAGGACCCCAACGCACAGTGGGTTCCTCTGGAGAAGTTCAAGGGCTTCAGCAGGTCCGACCAGATCTGGGTGCTCATCGGACTCGCCGCGCTGATCATCATCCTCAACGTCGCGTTCGGCACCGGCGGCGGACCGACCACACCGTCGATCTCACCCGGGTGAGTCGCCGAGCGTCCGAATAGGCGCCGGCCCCACCAAGTCCCCTCGGTATCGTTGACTCTCGCTCCCCCTCCGACGGTGGAGTCGCGCCCGAAAGGACACACCAGATGAGCTCCGACGTCGCCGCCGTGCTGCCGGATGGAAGCGAACGAACGCTCCCTGCC
>CAYUBX010000253.1:4912-5521 GCA_964443165.1 uncultured Acidimicrobiales bacterium | reverse complement strand
CGTCGCGGAGACCCAGGCGCTCATCGATCGGTACAAGGAGGTTCTCGCCATGTGGGGCGACCCCGACGCCGACCTCGAACAGGTGGGAGCCCAGCAGGCCGAACTCGAGGACAAGATCAACGCCAGCAACGCCTGGGACCTCGAGCGCCAGGTCGAGATCGCGATGGACGCCCTGCGTGTTCCGCCTGGCGACGCCGACGTGGCATCACTCTCGGGCGGCGAGCGCCGGCGCGTGGCGCTGTGTCGCCTGCTCCTGTCCCACCCCGACCTCCTCCTTCTCGACGAGCCCACCAACCACCTCGACGCCGAGTCGGTCGCCTGGCTCGAACGCTTCCTGCAGGACTACAGCGGCACCGTGATCGCCGTCACCCACGACCGCTACTTCCTCGACAACGTGGCCGGCTGGATCCTCGAGCTCGACCACGGGCACGCCTATCCCTTCGAGGGCAACTACAGCGGCTGGCTCGAGCAGAAGCAGCGTCGGCTCCAGCAGGAGGAGAAGCAGGCGAGCGCCAGGCAGCGGACGCTGTCGCAGGAACTCGAGTGGGTCCGCATGGCGCCGCGAGCTCGCCACGCTCTTGAACGCGCCCTATCACGACAGCTTCCGGC
>CAYUBX010000253.1:0-4902 GCA_964443165.1 uncultured Acidimicrobiales bacterium | reverse complement strand
GGGCGCCGCGAGCTCGCCAGGCCAAGAGCAAGGCCCGGCTCAGCGCATACGCCGAGCTTCTGACGGAGCACGAGAACTCCTCCGCTGCGGACAACAAGCTCGAGATCAGCATCCCGATGTCCCGCCGCCTCGGCGACCAGGTGATCGACGCCGCCAACCTGTCGAAGGGATTCGGCGACCGTCTCCTGATCGAGGACCTCAGCTTCATTCTCCCGCCCGCCGGCATCGTCGGCGTGATCGGCGCCAACGGTGCAGGCAAGACGACGCTGTTCAAGATGATGACGGGCGGCGAACAGCCGGACGGCGGCGACCTCACCGTCGGGTCCACAGTCGACCTCGCCTACGTCGATCAGTCGCGAGATGTGCTGCAGGCCGATCGGACGGTCTACCAGGAGATCACCGACGGCCACGACACCGTGCAGGTGGGCAACCGCGAGATCAACGGCCGGGCCTACGTCGCCTCGTTCAACTTCAAGGGCGCCGACCAGCAGAAGATGGTGGGCGACCTCTCCGGCGGTGAGCGCAACCGGGTGCACCTCGCGAGGGTGCTGAAGGAGGGCGGCAACGTTCTCCTTCTCGACGAGCCCACCAACGACCTCGACGTCGACACGCTGCGGGCGCTCGAGGAGGCGCTCGCGGCCTTCCCCGGGTGCGCAGTGGTGATCAGCCACGACCGCTGGTTCCTCGATCGCATCGCCACGCACGTCCTCGCCTTCGAGGGCGACAGCCAGGTGCGCTGGTTCGAGGGCAACTTCTCCGAGTACGAGTCTTACCGTCGCAACGAGCTCGGCGAGGACTCCCAGCCCACGAGGATCAAGTACAAGCCGCTCGCGCGCTGAGCGCGAATTAGCTGGTCAACAGATTTTTTCGCGCGTTCCGCGCGGATTTCTCGCGCGAACCGCGCGACCATCACCCACTTCCGCGCGAATGCTCGCTAGGTTGCCCCGAATCCTCACGTAGTGATCCGCCCTGACCTATCCGGAGATCTGCCCCTATGGCCGCCAAGTCGACCTCGAAAACCCAGACGACGAAGTGGAAGAGCCGGGCCGTCGTGCGCCCGGTGGACGCCGGCAACTCCGCGTACTGCGCCGTCTGCGGTGAGCTGATCAAGTTCCGGGCTCGGGTGCGCGCCAATCAGATCATCTGCAACGTGTACGTCAAGAACAAGTGGGACCGCGTCGAGCACTACCACCCGGAGTGCTACGACGAAGCCGACTCCCCCTACGGCGAACCGGCCGAGTAACCCGTCGCTCTCAGGCCCGTCAGCGCTCGAGACCCGGGCGCCTGCGTGCCCGAAACAGAACCCGCTACAGGATCTGGCTCAGGAACAGCTTCGTACGGTCCTCGGTGGGGTTGGTGAAGAAGTGCTCGGGGGTCCCGACCTCGACGATCTCGCCTGACTCCATGAAGATGATGCGGTCGGCGACCTCGCGGGCGAAGCCCATCTCGTGCGTCACCACGATCATGGTCATGCCCGACTGAGCGAGTTCCTTCATCACGTCGAGCACCTCCTTGATCATCTCGGGATCGAGGGCAGAGGTGGGCTCGTCGAAGAGCATCACCCGGGGCTCCATCGCGAGGGCTCGGGCGATGGCGACACGCTGCTGCTGGCCCCCTGACAGCTGGCCCGGGTACTTCTCGGCCTGCTCGGGGATCCCCACGCGATCGAGGAGCGCACGGGCCTGCTCCGCAGCCTCCGCTTTGGGCTTGTTGCGCACCCAGATCGGAGCGAGCGTGATGTTGTCGAGAACGGTGAGGTGCGGAAACAGGTTGAACTGCTGGAAGACCATGCCCACCTCGGAGCGGATCTTCTCGATGTTGCGCAGGTCGTTGGTGAGCTCGACGCCGTCGACGACGATCTGACCACCCTGGTGGGCCTCGAGGCGGTTGATGCAGCGGATCCAGGTGCTCTTGCCGGAGCCGGACGGCCCGAGAACGACCACCACCTCCTGCTCCTTCACGGTGGCGCTCACACCCTTCAACGCCTGGAAGTCGCCGAACCACTTGTCCACCCCCACGCACACAATCATGTCGTCGCGAGCGGCGAGCTCGGCGGAAACGGCCGTCGTGGCGTCGCTGATGCTCATGTTGACCCCTTACCTCTCACCGACTCCGAGGCGGCGTTCGATGCGTTGGCTGTACTTGGACAGGGCGAACGCGAAGATCCAGTAGACCGCAGAAACGACCAACAGACCCTCGCGCTTGACCCCGAGGAACTCGGTCTGGGCAGGGATCGCCGAGTTGGCGATCCGCAGGAAGTCGAAGATGCCGACGATCGCGAGAAGCGACGTTTCCTTGAAGGTGGCGATCATCTGCCCGACGAGCGGCGGGATCGACACTCGCAGGGCCTGCGGGAGCACGATGAAGCCGGTGCGCTGCGCGGTCGTCAGGCCGAGTGCGTCGGCCGCCTCGTATTGGCCGCGCATCACCGACTGCAGACCGCCGCGAACGTTCTCCGCCAAGTACGCCGCCGAGAACAATACGAAGCCGGTCACCACCGCGGCGATCTCGGCCAGCTCCATGCCGCGCGGCAGGAACAGGTTGACCATCACCGAGAAGAAGAAGAGGACGGTGATGAGCGGGATGCCGCGGACCACCTCGATGTAGGTGGTGGCCATGACCCGGAAAATGGGGAGACGCGACGTTCGTGCGAGCGCGAGCAACACGCCGAGCGGGAACGACAGAAGCATCGTCATCACGGCAACGAACAGCGTCATGCTGAAGCCGCCGAGAAAATCCTCGGTGGGCGTGACCACCGTCGACGGCGTGTTGATCACCGTGACCATGTAGTGCATGACCCCGAGGGTCACGACCCACCCGATCGTGAAGCGTCGACGCTGCGCGGCGTCGCCGGCGAAGTTGTGAGCGATCAGCGCGAACACGGCGACCAAAACGAAGCTCAGCCGCGCCTTCTGCAGCATCGGGTACCAGCCCTGCATGCCGGCCAGGAAGTGGAACAGCGCGACAACCAGGAGGCCGACAGCGATGATGCGGCCCGTCTCCCCGATGTCGGGACCGGTCAGCAGCCACATCACTGCCGCGCCGGCGATCGCGAACGCGAGGAACATCGGGATGTCGACCGCGACGACGTAGCCGTAGTCGAGAGCCGGGTCGCGCAGGATCACCCAGAAGCAGATGAACGGGGTCAGCAACCACGCCACGTTGACGAGCGGCCGGAACGTGGACCCGCGCCCGCCGTCTCTGAGCGCTCGCCCGAGGAAGAAGGCCGCGACGAGCAGGACCCACATCACGGTCCACGGACCCTTGGTGCTCATCGCGACGGTGCGTCCGGGCTCGGCGACGAACTCGGCCGTCGCGGAGATGAACGCGTAGTGGCCGTAGTTGATCACCCAGAGGCTGCCGACCAACAGGCCGAGCCCCCCGAAGACCACCCCGGTGACGGGTACGAAGGTCTTGCGGCGGCGTTCGTCTCCGAGGCCGAACCAGATCGCCGCTCCGATGGCCAGCAGGACGACGGCGATCACCCACCAGACCGATCGATCGGCGATGGCGTCACCCAAGGACTCCCGAACCACCTGGAGCTCGTCGTCGAGGACCAGCTCGCCGTCGGCGGCCTTCAGAGCGCTCGGTTCGCGGGACACGATGCCGAGCACGATCAGCCCGCCCGAGGTCATGAACCACTGGCTGACCTTCTTGAGCGAGACCCCGCCCCAGTCGGCCCACAGTCCCGCGCTCACCCCCGCGAGCCCGACGAGCAGGCCCAAGCTCACCCAGATCCGGACGTACTGCGACTCCGGGTACGCCTGGGTGAACATCAGGCGGAGGTTGGTGCGTACCGCGTCCCAGTTGCGCTCCTCGCTGAAGATGAAGTCGAGCAGCGTCCCCAAGAGACCGCGGTCGGGATACAGCGCGCCGAGCCATCCGAGAACAGGAACGTCAGGCAGGATCCACGCCACCGGCAGGACGAAGGGTAGGACGAGGATCGTCAGCACCGCGTTGGCCGGAGTACTGAAGAGGTTCTCCTTCAGCCATTGGCCCGGCGGGAGGCTGGGCTCCTCGGGTGGGAGTTCGGTGAGGGCGCCGCCTGCCTCACGGTTCATCGCCGCGAGGTCGCGTGCGGCGTCGGTGTATGCGCCGGAATCGCCCCCTGCAGCCATCTCAGCGCTCCACGATCTTGAGTCGGACGTTGAAGAAGTTGACGACCACCGAGATCGTCAACGAACAAGCCAGGTAGAAGAGCATCCAGATCGAGAACACCGGGAGCGTCTTGCCGGTCTGGTTGTAGACGGTCTGGCCGACCTGAACGAGGTCGCTGTAACCGACGGCGATCGCGAGCGACGTGTTCTTCGTGAGGTTCAGATACTGGTTGCCGAGCGGCGGCATGATGATCCGGAACGCCTGAGGCAGGACCACCCGTCGTAGTGCAGTCGACCGCCTGAGGCCGACGGCGGCGGCGGCCTCGGTCTGGCCCTTGGGCACGGCGAGGATGCCTCCACGGACGATTTCGGCGACGAACGCAGCGGTGTAGAACACGACGCCGAAGTAGACCGCTGCGAAGCCGATCGACAGGTTGAGACCGGCCGGTCCGTAGTTGGGGAAGTTGCCGGCCTGCACGATCTCGGGCCGCTTGGCGTCGATCGGGTTGCCGGACCGATCACCGAACTTGGCCGCGAGGAACTCGAAGAAGTCGCGTGAACTGTTGAGGACCCAGCTCGACAGGCCAGGCCACAGGACGAGCACCACGACGACGAAGATGCCGGCGCCCACACCCGCGAAGATCATCCGGAAGTAGTCGTCGTCGGTCAGCTTCGCCAGGCCGGCCGGGGTGCGCCGGCTGTCGAGGAAGCGCCGGATCCACCAGAGGGCAGCCAACACAGCGAGTGCGCTGAGCACGAGCTGCAGCACGATCTGGGGGATCGCGTCGATCCCGTCCGCGATCGC